>JANWLQ010000138.1 GCA_025450725.1 Terriglobales bacterium | reverse complement strand
TTCACCGTTTGGGTGGTGATGGAGGATGCCAGGGCGGTCACGGTCACTGACTGAGTGGACTGGGCGGGCGTGAGTTTGACAGTGACCGCGGCGACGGTGCTGACCGCGACATTGACGTCGCTGGCGGCCGGCTTGAACCCGGCGGAGGTGACGGCCAGGGTGTAGGCGCCGGGAGCCAGGGTGTCGAAGCGGAACTCGCCGTTCTTGTCGGACTCCAGGGAGCGGCTGAGCGAGGAGGCGCGCGCGGTGACGGTGATCCGGGCGCCGGGAATGCGGGCGCCGCTGGTGTCCTCGACGCGGCCGGCGAGGCCGCCGCGGAATTCCTGGGCGGAGCAGAGGAGCGTGCCCGCGGCCAGCAGCACCCATAGGATCAAACGAAGATTGCGCATACGGCCAGACTAGCGTTACCGGGCCTTCTACTACTAGGCTCGTTGTCGAAGCGGCGGGAAACGCCACCGAGATGCGCGACTGTTCAGGATGACGGAAGTGACCCGAATATGATTCGTCGAAAAAAAATACATGGACGTGAGCTGTGATTCGGGAATTTCTCGTTTCTTCTTAATAGAGGCTGCTTCCCCCCATGATGAATCGTTCCCCCCGCTCTGCGGCTACCTGTGTCTCGACCCTTCTCTCTCTGGCCGGTACTCTGTTTCTGATGTGCGGCCTGGCTGCGGCGCAATACACCGCGCCCACCACACCGGTAGGCCAGACCTCGGTTGTCTTGACGGCCACTGTGGCTCTGCCCCAGGGCGGCAGTCCGGCTTCGGTGGCGGTTTTGACCAAGGGGGCACCCAACCTTGACTTCACCGCATCGGGTACCGAGTCATGTACGGGTCAATCGTATCTTGCCGGTCAATTCTGTACAGTGAGCTACGTCTTCGCGCCGACCAGCGCGGGCGCGCGCCAGGGGGCAGTGGTGGTGAAGGACGGCGCGGGCAACGTTCTGGGAACGAGCTACATCGCCGGCATCGGGACGGCGCCGCTGGGACTCTTCAGTTCGCCCACGCAGTTGTGGACCGTGGGTGGTTTCGGCGGGCCGCGCGGGATCAGCGTTGACGGATTCGGGAACGTCTACGTCGCCGACACCGGCGCAAACGACGAGCTCAAGATGATTCCCGCCGGCGGTGGCGCGCCGGTCAATTTTCTTAACAACGGCGTAGATCCCAACATCAGGAATTCAGGCGCCACAGCGGTGGATGGCGCCGGCAATGTGTATCTGGCCGCGAACAACGGTAACCAGGCCGGGACCAATGGCATTTACGAAGTTGTCAACCACAACCTGATGCTGGTGGCGACACTGCCCTTCCCCAATAATCCGGACGACAATATGGCGGTGGATGGAAGCGGAAATCTATACGGCAGCGACGGAAATGGCGCGATTTATAGAATATCGGCGGCTGCCGGCCGCGCGGTGACCACCTTGCTGGCAGGCAATCAGAACCATCGCTTTATCGGCTTGGCGGTAGATCCCTCCGGCAACATTTTTGCTCCCGACTTTAGCCACAACCTCCTGTATGGACTGTCGGCTGGAAGCAATACGTTGGTTCCATTGGCGACGGGTGGTCCGTTGAACCGTCCTCACTCGGTGGCGCTCGATGCCGCCGGCAACGTGTACGTCGGCAACCTTGGTGGCGGCGGCATCATGCGTTATGCCGCGGCTACATTTACTGAAACCACGCTTCCGGCCGACGCGACCGCCAGCCTCGCGGTGGATGGCGCCGGCAACATTTATGCTGTCAACGGCAGCAATGTGGCGTCCTACGCGCGGACCGCTTCCCCGACCGTGAATTTTTCTTCCGTCAACTACGGTGGCACAACGACCTCAGGCATCGGCCAACCGGTAACCTTTGAGAACGATGGCAACGCCGACCTGATCATTTCAAGTTACGCTGCGAGCAGCAGTTTTGGAATCGGCGCAAGCAGCACATGCGGCGCGGGCACCATGGCGAAGGGGACGACGTGCAACCTCGCGGCCTCGTTTACTCCGCAGGCAGCGGGAGCCCTGAGCGGAACCCTGGCGCTGACCGATAACAATCTGAATGTGGCGAACGCGCAGCAGGGCGTGTCCCTGACCGGCACCGGGACGCCCGCCACCTTAACTGTGACCGCGTCGAGCCCGACGGCGGTGGCCGGAATCGTTCCGGTGATCACCGCCAGCTATAGTGGATTTTTGTTGAGCGACTCGCCTGACAGTTTGGCGACCCAACCAACGTGCGCGACAACCCAGAGCGTGAATACGGCGCCGGGCACCGCGTTTGTCACCAGTTGCAGCGGCGGGTCCGCGGTGAACTACACCTTGCGGTACGTCAATGGCGGCGGCACCATACAGGCGCCGCCCAGTTCCATTGCCGCGCCGACCACGAGCGTGGGGCAGACTACAACCAGTCTCACCGTCTGGGTCAATCTCAGCGCCAGCGGCACCCTCGCCAACGTTTCCTACCTGAGCAAGGGAGCGCCGAACCTCGACTTCCAAGCCGGCGCCGGCGGCGTGAGCGGCGCCTGCGTGCCAGGGCAAACGTATACGGTGGGCCAGGTTTGCGCGGTGAATTATATTTTCAGCCCGGTCAGCGCGGGTGAGCGCCAGGGCGCGGTTGTCCTGCGCGACGCCGCGGGCAAGGTGCTCGGCACCGCCTACATTAACGGAGTCGGCGAGGCGCCACTCGGACTGTTCTCGTCACCGGTGGCTTCACATACGATCACCGGGTTCAACATTCCTCGCGGACTGAACTTCGACGGCTTCGGCAATGCCTATGTCATTGATACCGGCAACAACCAGGTCAAGGAGATCCTGGCCGGCACCTCGACCGCGGTCGCGGCCGGCACCGTGCCCAACTCCAGCAACCGCGGTGGCGGCACCGTGGTTGATGGCGCCGGGAATGTTTATGCGACGTCGGCGCAGACCAGTGGGCTGTACCGGCTTGCGGGTGGCGTGGCAACGCTGGTAACCACGCTTCCCTTCCAGCCCAACGACAACCTCGATGCGGATGGCGCCGGCAACTTGTTTGCCACCGACGACTTCGGCTCGATCTGGGAGATTCCGGCGAATAACCAATCCGGAGCCCACCGCATTTTGACCAGTTCGAATCACTCCTTCGTCGGCATGGGTATTGATGCCGCGGGCAATTTGTACCCGGCCGATCTCGGCAACAGCACGCTTTATGAATTGAAAGTAGGCAGCTCGTCGTTGACCACGCTGGTTACCGGCCACGGCATGAATCGACCGCACGCGGTGGCTCTCGACCCGGCGGGCAACATCTACGTCAGCAACCTCGGCGGCGGCGGCATCCTCCGCTTTGCGGCGGACAGCTTCCAGGCGACGACATTGTCGGCGGCGGGTTCGACCGGCCTGGCGATTGACGACCAAGGCGATATTTATACAATCCTGAGCGGCGACACAACGATCGTCGAATATGCGCGGAACACGCCGCCCACCAGCGCTTTCGCGGCGACAACCTACGGCGCGACCCGGTTGACGCCCACCACCGGCGTGGTCGAGTTTGAAAACGACGGCAACGCCGACCTGGTCATTACTGGCTACGCGGCGAGCTCGAGCTATGGCGCGGCGGGCACCGGCAATACGTGCGCTGCCGGCACACTGGTGTCGGGCGCAACCTGCCTTATCGGCGCCTCCTTCAGTCCGGCGGCCGTGGGCGATTTGCCCGGAGCCCTAACCCTCACTGACAACAACCTCAACCAGGCCGGCGCCCAGCAGGAACTCCCTCTGGATGGCACCGGCACGGCCGCCAATCTCACGATCACCGCCTCGGGCGGCACTATGACCTACGGCGGCGTCGTCCCGGTAATTTCAGCGACGGCAACAGGCTTAGTCAATGGCGACACCCTCGCCAGTCTGAGCGGACTTGTTTGCACCACCACGGCGACCGGCAGCGCGGTCGGCACCTACACCACTTCATGCTCGGGAGTGAATGACCTCAACTACAACGTCAACTACGCCAGCGGAACTTTTTCCGTAACTCCGGCGGCGCTGACGGTGACGGCGTCGAGCGCCTCCATGTCCTATGGCGGAACGGTGCCGGTCATCGCCGGCACGACGCAGGGCCTGGTCAACGGCGATACCCTTGCGAATCTGAGCGGACTTGCCTGCTCGACGACGGCAACCAGCACCAGTCCGGTGGGCGCGTATCCCAGCGTCTGTGCGCATGGGTCGGATAGCAACTACACCATCACTTATGTGAACGGGTCGGTCAGTGTGGTAGCGGCAAGCCTGACAGTGACGGCGTCGAGTTCCGCCATGACCTACGGCGGGGGCGTGCCAGCGATAACGGCCAGCTACAGCGGCTTCGTCAACGGCGACAGCCCCGCGAGCCTCACCAGCCTCCCGACGTGTTCCACCACCGCCATGAGCTCTAGCGGCGTTGGCTCCTATGCCAGCTCCTGCGCGGGCGCGGCGGCGGCCAATTACGCGATCAACTACACGCCTGGCTCAGTGATGGTCAATCCGGCACCGCTCGGCATAACGGCCTCCGGCGCCAGCATGACCTATGGCGGCAGCGGCGCGCCGATCACCGCCAGCTATAGCGGCTTCGTCAATGGCGACACCGCCGCGAGCCTGACCGCGCAACCGACATGCTCGACCATTGCGACCAGCGCCAGTAGCGTAGGAACCTATGCTAGTTCCTGCTCCGGCGCCGCGGCGGCCAACTACGCCATAACCTACACGGCTGGCTCGGTTACGGTCAGCCCGGCGGCGTTGGCCATCACGGCGTCAGGCGGCGCCATGACCTATGGCGGCGCTCTGCCCGTGATCACGGCCGGCTATCGCGGCTTCGTGAATAACGACGCTGCCGCGAGCCTCACCTCGCAGCCGACCTGCTCAACCGCGGCGACCAGCGCCAGCGGCGTGGGAACGTACGCCAGTTCCTGCTCGGGCGCTTCGGCGGTCAACTACACCATCACCTACGCTGCCGGCTCGGTCACGATCAGCCCGGCGGCGCTGGTGATAACGGCTTCGGTCGCGAGCGCGGTGTACGGCGCCGGCGTGCCGGCCATCACGGCCAGCTACGGCGGCTTCGTCAACGGCGACGGTTCCGCCAGCCTGACCACACAACCCACCTGCTCGACTACCGCCACCGGTTCGAGCGCCGCCGGAACGTACCCGTCCACGTGCTCGGGTGCGGTGGACGCCAACTACAGCATTAGCTATGTTACGGGCACAATCACAATTGGCCAGGCGCCGCTGACCATCACGGCTTCGGGCGCGAGTACGAACTACGGCAGTGTGCCGGTGACTACGGCTAGCTTCAGTGGTTTCGTCAATGGTGACAGTTCCACCAGCCTGACGACGCAGCCGACCTGTTCGACCGCGGCCAGCGGTTCCAGCGCGGCCGGGACCTACCCGACTTCGTGCTCGGGCGCCGCGGACCCGAACTACAGCATTAGCTACGTCGCGGGAGTGATCACGGTCGGCCAGGCGCCGCTCGCGATCACGGCATCCGGCGGCAGCATGACCTATGGCGGCAGCGTCCCCTCGATCACGGCCACCTTCGGCGGTTTCGTGAATGGGGATACGGCCGCGAGCCTGACCACGCGGCCGACCTGCTCGACGATCGCGACGAGTTCGACTGGCGATGGCAATTACGCGTCATCGTGCACGGGTGCGGCGGATGCCAACTATGCCATTAGCTATAGCGGCGGCTCGGTTACGGTTAGCCCCGCGCCGCTGACCGTCGTGGTGAACAACTTCAGCCGCGCGTTTGGAGTTGCGGATGCCTTCACCGGCACCATCACGGGCGCCGTGAACGGCGATGTGATCACCGCCGGCTACTCGGCCGGCGATACAGCCACGAGCAATGTCGGCACATACACGATTATCGCGACGCTGGCTTCATCGCCGTCCGGCGCACTGTCCAATTACACGGTGAGCAATACGCCGGGAACGCTGACCGTCAATAAGGCCAACCAGACGATCAGCTTCACCGCGCCCAACGCCGATCCGTACGGTACGATGATCCCGCTATCGGCCTCGGCTTCGAGCGCGCTGCCGGTGAGCCTTAGTTTGGTGAGCGGCCCAGCAACCTTGGTCAACGGCACGTTGACGCTGACCGGCACCGGTGCGGTGGTGGTCGAGGCCGATCAGACGGGCAACGGAAACTGGAACGCCGCTCCCGCAATCCGGGCGACGATCAACGCCACCCAGGCGGTGCTGACCGTGACCGCCAACAACCAAAGCTGCGTGTATGGAACCTGCGACGGCGACTTTGACAGCGACGATGCCTCGCATCAAGTAAGCTACAGCATCACCGGCTTGGTGGGTAGCGATACGATAAGCGGCCGGGCGCGGCTCACGACGAATACTCCCGAGGGGGGACCGGTGGGGACCTACGCCATCACCGTGAACCAAGGGACGCTCACGGCGTCGTCCAATTACAGCTTCCGGCTGGTGAACGGCACTCTGACGATTACACCGGCGGTGCTGACGGTAAAGGCCAAGAACGTGACCTTCACTTACGGCGGCCATGGAGTGGGTCACGGGGACGAAGGCGACCGTTGCGAAAGCGACCATGGTCGCGATGACGGCGAGTGCGGATTCGGCCACCTGGGCTACACCGTAACCGGGCTGGTCAACGGCGATTCGCCGCGCGTGTTTGGTGGACAACCGGCGCTGAGCACCACCGCGACCCAGAACAGCCCCGCGGGTTTGTATCCCATCCTGCTCGGGATCGGGAGCTTCCATGCCAGCACGAACTACGTCGTGCAGCTGGTCAACGGCATGGTGATAGTGAACAAGGCGGTGCTGACGGTGGAGGCCAACAACCTGTCGCGGCCGGTGAACACCGCCAATCCGCCGTTGACCTATAGCTTCGACGGATTCGAGAATGGTGACAACGCGGCAGTGCTTGGCGGCGCGCCCGCGCTGACGACGACGGCGCTCATCACCAGCCCGGCCGGCGCCTATCCGATTGCTATAGCGTTCGGCACGCTGACATCGGCAAATTACACGTTCGCCTTTCAGAACGGACAATTGCGGGTGGGACATGGCGACGGCGACCACGGCGAGGGCGATCATCGTGACGACAGTCACCACGATGGCCACGACCACTAAGAAGCCGGCCTCGCGCGATAGGCTCGGGACTAAGTCGGCTATCCTAGAGGTATGGTCGGTTTCCGCTGGATGCACTTGTCGTGCGTAGTGCTGGGCTTGCTCGCGGCGCCACTGCTGACTTCGCTCGGGGCGCAGCAGCGGGGGGGGGCGCCGATCATCCGCACCAGTACCACCGTGGTGGATGTACCCATGCTGGTGCTGGACAAGCAAGGGCAGCCGATGGAGTCGCTTTCGCAGGACGACTTCAACATTTTCGACAACGGCATCGCGCAAAAGCTCTCCGCCTTTGATCACGATCCGCGGCCGCTGTCGCTCGCCATCGTGGTTGACACGAGCGACTTCGACGCCATTGCCCAGGCCAAGCGCAGCGCCGAACTGATTACCAACATGGTGGTGGGCGCGGCTGGCGTGGCCAGCGTTTTCACACCCGGCCCGGAGCCGCGCCAGCTCCTTGATTTCACCGGCGACGCCAATAAGCTCGGCGACGTTCTGCGACATTTACAGAAGTCGCCCTCGGCGCCGCAAGGCCAGGGCTCGATTCTCGAGCCGTTGAATATGGCCGTGCTCGACCTGCGCCACCAACCCAAAGAGAATCCGCGGGCGGCGCTGGTGATTTCGCGCTCGAGCGCGAAGTCGGGTGAGGGCGCCCAGGCGCTGATTGACAGCGGGATGAGCGACGCCACCCCGATCTTTCACCTTTCGCCCAACCGTCCCAAGGATGCGCACGCCTACGTCAACCCTGATTCAACCGCGCAGCGGGGTGTCGGCCAGGGCTCGCAGCGCACCGTCGCACCGCCGGCGCCGGTGGATAGCCGCGGTATGCCGACGAGCGGCGCCGGCATGGGCAACATGGATTTGGGCGGCGTGATCAGCGCCGCCACCAGCGTCGCCGGCAAGGTTCTGGCGGCGCACTCGAACGACTATGTCTACGCGACCGGGGGTGTGTATTATTCGGCCGGCAACGACAACGACTTCGACCAGAAGCTGTCGCTGATCGGCGACGAACTGCGCGCCATTTACCACCTCTACTTCGCCCCCAACGACCTGTCGGACGCCTCACCCGTGCACTCGATCGTGGTCAAGCTCGACGTGCCGGCGACAACCAGCGTGGGCAGCACCAGTTACCGCCGCACCTACATCGGCGTGCAGGCGCACTGAGGGTGGCCGCGCCTTCGCCCGAGACCCGCCGCCCCGCCGAAGTGCGCGGCATGTTCGACCAAATTGCCCCGACCTACGACCGCGCCAACCATCTGCTCAGCTTGTCCATTGACCGCAACTGGCGATGGCGCACGGCGCGCGCGGTGAGCCGGCGCCAGCCCCAGCGGGTGCTCGACCTCTGTTGTGGCACCGGCGATCTGTCGCTGGCCCTGGCACGGGCGCTGCCCCAGGCGACCATCGTCGGGGCCGATTTCAGCCACGCCATGCTGCAACGGGCGCAGGCGAAGGCGCCGCGCGAGGCGTTTGCCCAGGCCGACGCGCTGCGGCTGCCGTTTGCCGATGCCAGCTTCGACGCGCTCACCGCCGCCTTCGGGTTCCGTAATTTGAGCGATTACGCTTTGGGATTGCGGGAGTTCCGCCGCGTACTGGCGGTGGGCGGGCGCCTCGCCATTCTCGAGGCCGCCGAACCGACCTTACCCCTGTTTGCGCACGCCTACCGATTCTACTTTCACCGCGTGCTGCCGAAGTTGGGGGGCTGGATCTCGGGGCATCGCGAGGCGTACGATTATTTGCCGCGATCGGTGCAGCGATTTCCGCCGCCCGCCGAACTATCGTCCATGATTGCCGCAGCCGGCTTCGCCGAAGTTACCTGCCGACGATTTTTCGGCGGCGTGGCGACGCTGCATTTGGCCTCGGCCACTCTATACTAATTCAGTGAAGATTCTTGTGTGTCTCAAGCAAGTTCCCGCCAAGGACGCGCCGCTGCGGCTGGCCGCCGACCAGCGCTCCATTCGCGACGATGTCGCGTAGGAAATCAATGAACCCGACGCGTTTGCCCTCGAAACCGGCTTGCGCCTGAAAGAAGCGCATGGCGGCGAGGTGGCGGCCATCACCGTGGGCCCGGCGCGCGCCTCGCGGGCGCTGGGGGAGGCGCTGGCCAAGGGCGCCGACGGCGCCAGGCATGACCACGGAGATGACGCGCCGCGACTCGACGCCTATGCCGTCGCCGAAGCCATCACGCGGGCCATTGCCGGCGAAAAGTTCGATCTCATCCTGACCGGGCTGCAATCCGACGATGCCGGGTTCGGCCAAACCGGCGTGATCATCGCTGAGTTGCAGGGAGCGCCGCACGCGACCATCATAATGCAGATCGAGCCGGCGGGAACGGCCCGAGTGCGGGTGAAGCGCGAGCTCGAAGGCGGATTTTTCCAATTCGTCGAGCTGCCCACGCCCGCCGTGCTCACCATTCAAAGCGGCATCAGCAAGATTCGCTACGCGACGCTCATGGGGATAAAACAAGCGAAGAACAAGCCGCTCGCCACCGTAACGCTGGAGGAGATCGGCGTCAACCCCAGTTTGAACCGGCAGGTGGTGGAAAAGCTTTTTGTCCCGGTGAAGAGCAAGGGCACAACCATGATTGAAGGAAGCGCCAAGGAGCA
>JANWLQ010000137.1 GCA_025450725.1 Terriglobales bacterium | reverse complement strand
GCGGCATCTTCAACTCGCGCACCGGAACCTGCTCCTATCCCTGCTTCGATTGCATTGGCGGCGAGTACGCCGATGGATCCCCGAATGCGTTCGATCTGCCCTGGTCGGACGGCAACGGGATTGGCCTTGTCGCCTTCAGCGACGGCTCCCAGAAAGATTACACCAGCCAGGCATCTTTTAGCAGCGAGGATACCGGCGTTGCTTCTCAGAGCGGCAACCAAACCACGGGCCAGGGCTTGGGGTCGACGTTCATCGATGGCAGCGTCGAGGTGACCGGCAACGACGTCCGCCGGACCTGCTGCGGAATAGCCGGCTGCGGCGAGGTCTTCCTGGTCGGCTCGAGCGAGGTGGCCGTGGTACCGAAGATTTTCATGGGGCTCAACGGCAATAGTCCCAGCCAGGATATTTCTGGCACGACCCAGAATGTGATCATTGGCCAGCAGATTCAGCTCCAGGCGCAATACACGCTACCCGCCGGCGACGCGTACGGGCAACAAGTCTGGGACGCGACCAATTTCACCGCTTCTCCGGCGATCGCCGGCTCGATTCCAGGAAACAATAATCGGCCAATTCCGTACAACACCAGCGGAGACTCGACGCAATTTGTATTGGACCGAGGCGACCACCACACGCCAAATTGTCTCTTTCACCCTCAGCGTGCCAGCAATCCTCAGCCAGCGCTATCAATCAATATTTCAGCACCGGTAGGCACTTTAGCTGCTGGCGATGGACTGACTCTGTCGGTTAAAGTCACGAACATATCCAGCCGGCGAGTAGAGTTACCGTTTTCGCTAAATTCAGAGCTCGGCGAAACGCTATTTGACGTCACCGTTACGCGAGCCGATGGTGCGACAGCCCCCCAAACAGCATACGATACATGGAATGAGAAACGTATCCACTTTGGGAGCGCGGGCACCGTTATTATCCCTGCTGGCAGCATCTTTTCGGATTGTATGACTGTCACGAAACTGTTCGAAATGACCGAGCCTGGCGCGTACCAAATCGAACTGGTTGCTAAGTGTGACGGAATGTCAACTGTTCATTCCAACACATTAACGGTCACTGTCATTCCGTCGGACCCAACTCTGCGGTGGTCGCTTGGCGAGGCGCAAAGATGATGCCTTCCTCAAATCGTGCCAAAAACGACGGCGAGGAGCGAGGGCCTGAACGAGGCTAGTGGCTCTTCCAGCTCACTCGGAACCTGCTCCTACCCCTGCTTCGACTGCGTGGGCGGCGAGTACGCCGATGGATCCCCGGATGCGCTCGACTGCCTTGGTCGGACGGCAATGCTGTTGGCCTCGTCGTCACCCTCAGCGACGGTTCCCAGGGTAGTGTCCGGAATTTTTCGCACATTCGTTCGGGTCAATTTGACCTCCTCCCCGTTTCAGGTCCAATCATAACGTGAGTATTGCCGGGTTTGACCTGCTACCCAACTTTGGTCCAGTCGAAACCAGAGGATTTGGCCTTGGCGTGGCGGAAATGGCCGGTTTTAGCGGCCGTGTGAGTCTCTAGCGACTCAAATGAGAACCTCCGATAATCGGCTGGTCCCCATGGAGTCCGCCGCCCCCGCGAGCGAAGCGAGTGGGGGCGGCGGACTCCCATCGGCGGCAAACTCCTCGGGTGCCCGATCGCCCAGCGCGCTGTGTGGCCGGACCTGGTTGTAGTCCTGCCGCCAGCTCGCCAATCGGGCCCGCGCCTGCTCCAGCGTCTCGAACACGTGGGTGTTGAGGCACTCATCCCGCAGGCGACCGTTGAAGCTTTCAATATAGCCATTCTCGACCGGCTTGCCAGGCCGGATGAACTGCAGCTCGACTCCGTGCTGGTACGCCCAGGCGTCCAGCGCACGGCTGGCGAACTCGGTCCCATTGTCCACGGTAATCGAAACCGGCGCGCCGCGCACCCGCATCGCCGGTTCCAGCGCTCGCCCCACCTTGTCGCCGTTATAGGCGCCTTCGGCCGCCAGCAGCACGCACTC
The DNA here is from genome assembly GCA_025450725.1 of Terriglobales bacterium. Taxonomy (GTDB): domain Bacteria; phylum Acidobacteriota; class Terriglobia; order Terriglobales; family SCQP01; genus SCQP01. The sequence continues at coordinate 9,553 of JANWLQ010000137.1, read as the reverse complement.
CCGCGTAAACTGGTCCACCACGGTCAGGATGCGGAACCAGCGCCCATCCGTGAGCCGGGCGTGCACGAAATCCATGCTCCAGCGCTCGTTCGGCCGCCGTGCGGCCGCCGCTGACGCAGCGCCGCCTTGGTGCGGCGTTTCGTCCGCACGGTCAGCCCGTCCTCGCGGTACAGGCGATAGACGCGCTTGGCGTTCACCTTCCAGCCCTCGCGGCGCAGCAACACCGCCAGCCGGCGATAGCCAAACCGCACCCGTGCCGCCGCCAGCTCCCGCAGCCGCATCAGCAGCGGCTCCTGACTGGCGCGCACGCTCCGGTATCTCACGCTCGCCCGGTGCACTTGGAAAAGCCTCGTCGCGCGGCGTTCGCTGAGCCGGTAGCAGGCCTGCACCCACTTCACCAGCTCGCGCCACGCGCGAGGCTTTAGACCTTTTTTCGTAGTACCTCCTGCAGGATGTGCCGGTCCAGCGAAAGATCCGCCACCAGTCGCTTCAGTTTCCCGTTTTCCTCCCTGAGTTGCCGCAACTCCCGCAACTCCTCCAGTCCCAGCCCGGCGAACCGCTTCTTCCAGACGTACAGCGTCCCCTGGCTGATCCCGTGCTGCCGGCATACCTCCGCCGCCTTCTGCCCGCCCTCCACCTGGCGCAGCACCCCCATGATCTCGCCCTCACTGTGTCCTTTTCGTGGCATCCCTCTCCTCCTTTGCTGCCACGCCCAGCCTACTCTCTTCAGTTTGGCTTGGACCAGTTTCCGAGTTTTGGGTCAAGGAGGTCAAATTGATCGGCAAATGCCAACAGAATTATGGCCGGTAAAAGACGATGAGTCATTGCCATGAGGTAAATCCCTAACGTAAAAAAAGCCTCCGCGGCAAGCGCGCCGCGGAGGTCAGGGGGATGTTCAGACGAGGGGTTTAATGGCCGACGTTGCTTTGCAGATTCCAGCTGACGGTGACGCCGCCGCCGCTGTCAGCGGATTTTCCGACGAAGGTGCCAAATTGGCTGAAGTCAATTGGCGCGGCGACGACCAATCCGTCGTAGGTCAGGGTCGTGCTGTTGCCGGAGCACCGTACATGCAATTGATCGGGCGTGGTTCCTCCAGCGGCAACGGTGACGGTGCCCATCAGGAAAAGCGTGCGGGAGAATTGGGGAGACGCGATGCCGGCCGCCTGCGGCGGCAATCCGGCGGCGATTGCGACATCGTCGATGATTTCGCAATCCATAAAGGTATTGACGCCGATCGCGCCGGCGGTGAGGCGCGCCTGAACCAAATAGGTCGCCGGAGCTAGGGGCAGATTCATGATGTCCTGCGAGTTGGCGGTGAGGCCGCCGGAATAGCTGGCACCGAGGCCGGTCAGTGTGCCGGCGGGGCCTTGTGGCCCGGCGGGGCCTTGGGCGCCGTTGGAACCATTGGCGCCGGTGTTTCCCTGCAGTCCTTGCGCGCCGGCCGAACCCGATGGGCCAGCGGGGCCAGCCACGCCAGCCGGGCCGTCGGCACCCAGCGTGGTGGGGAAGGAAATCGTGAGAGGTCCGCGGGCGAAGGTGAGTTGGAAGGTGCCGACCGGAATGGGCCGGGGAAGGTCGACGATGATCTCCACCGCTTCCGGCGCGATTCGACCCTTCACGCGCGGCGACGGAAGTATCACATCGTGGGAGCTGACAACAGTCAATGGGCTGCCATCCAGATCAATGACCGGCGTTTCTTTGAAGCTGGCTCTCATGTTTTCAATGGTGATGGCCAGGGTGTTCTTGCCGTAGTCGGGTATCGCAGAGACAATGACCGCTGCATTCAGGACACCGCCCCTTTGCTGGGCGGGTGCGGGTGCGGCCAGCGCCAATAACGCCGCCAGAGAGAGCATTCCGAAGAAAGATCTTGATTTCATAGTGTGAGCCTCCGAACAACCTCACACTGGTAATCGAGAAAACGCGGAAAAGATTGTCAGGAAAAAAGACCAACGCGCTTTTCGATCAAGATGAATTTCGGGTCATTCCGGAGAAAGTCGAAAATATTGGTGCGGATCAGGAGGGGTTCATCCTCGCGTAGATCGGTGGCGCGGTTGAGCCAGAGTAAGGTTTGGTCGTGATCCTGAAGGCGGGCATAGAGGTCGGCAAGCTGGGTCGCGGTAAAGGGGGGTTCGGGGCGGGCGCGGGCGGCGGCGAGCAGGACGGGCAACTGGGCGCGGTAGTAGCCAGCCAATCCGCCGTTGGCGAAGCCGGAGCGGAGGTTGTTGAGCACGGTGACATTCGTTCCAGGTCCCTGGCGTGTGCGAATGAACTGACTCACCGCCCCGGCAACATGTCCCTCGGCCAAAAGAACTTCGCCATCGGCTTCGAGGACGGAATAAGAATCGGGCCCGAGCGGACGCATGCTTTCGACCATGGCGCGCGCGTCGGCGACGCGGCCGGCATTAAGCAGGGCATGGACATCGTCGAATCGAACCGGAAGCGAGTAGGGGTCGAGGGCGACGGCGAGTTGAAACTGGCGCAGAGCCTCGGTATGGCGCATTTCGAGGTGCAGCATTTCGCCGTACCAATGGTGGGCGAGGGCGTCGTTGGGGTCGAGCGCGATGGCGCGATGGAATTCGGCATCGGCGCCCCGCCAGTTCCAATCGAATTTGTAATCGAGGAAGGCGAGGGCGGTGTGGGCTTCGGCGCTCGAGGGATCAAGCGCGATGGCGCGCTCGGCGGCGGCGCGGGCGAGGGGTTCGCGCCGCAAGGGCGCCATACCGCTGGCGGCGAGGTTGTAACAGTCCGCCAGGCCGGCATAGGCGAGCGCGAAATTGGGCTCGATGGCGATCGCCTGCCGGTACATGGCGATAGCAGTCTGAATGGAGACCGGGCTGCGCAGCGCCCACTGGTCGCGTGCGCGAAGGTAGAGGTCGTAGGCGTCGGTGTTGGTGGCTTCGTGGCGGGTGAGACGGCTGCGATCGGCCGGAGCGAGTTGGGTGAGCAGGCTTTGCGCGACTTTCTGCGCGATAGTGTCTTGGATGGTGAAAATGTCGGTGAAGTTCTGATCAAACTGCTGCGCCCAGATTTCGCCTCCATCGCTAACGCGGGAGAGTTGGGCGGTGACGCGCAAACGGCGTCCCTGGCGCTGCACGGTTCCGGTGAGCACTTCGGCCACGCCGAGGCGGCGCGCGGCGTCGAAGGGATCCTCATGTGATCGAATGGCGGCGGCGGGCGGAACGCGCAGTGCGGGAATGCCGCTGAGACGGGTGATGATGGCGTTCGACATGCCGTCTTCGAGGTGGGCGGCATCGGGGGACCCCAGCGCCTCGAGGGGCATGACCAGCAGCGAGGTTCCGGCGCTGGCGGGAGCCGGGGCGCCGCGCCAGCGGCGGGCGATGAAAAACGACACGGCGGCGAGTGCTATCAAGAACGCGCATGCGCTGGCGATCATCGCGCCGCGCCAAAAAGGCGCACGCCGCAAGCGGGGACGAAGCTCCTCGAGCGCCAGGCGGCACTCGCCGGCGTTCTGCCAGCGGCGGGCCGGATCGGTGGCGACGCTCTTGCGAATAATGCGGTGCAGGCCAGGCGGGAGGCGCTTTAGGCCGCTGCGATTTCCGCGGGCGTGGGAGCCGCGGCTGCCGTGGGAGCCGCTTCCCATTTCGCGGGGCAGCTCGCCGGTGAGCATTTCAAACAGCACGACTCCCAGGCTGTAGAGGTCGGCGCGGGCGTCGGCGGCGCCCGAGGCTTGCTCGGGGGCCATGTAGTCGAGCGTGCCGAGAACGGCGCCGGTGCGGGTGAGAGCGGGGCGCCCTGGCGAGGAGGGCGAAGCGAGTTTGGCCAGGCCGAAGTCAATGATTTTCACCAAACCATCGCGGCGGAGCATGATGTTTTCGGGTTTGATGTCGCGATGGACAATGCCGGCGGCGTGGGCTGCGGCAAGGGCGCCGAGGACTTGGCCGGCAATGTCGAGCGCCCGGTCCACCGGCAGGGGGCCGGAGGAAAGCCTGTGGCGCAGGGTTTCACCGTCAATGTATTCGGTCGCGATGTAGCGCTGCTGTTCGACCTCGCCGATGCCGAAGACGGTGATGATGCCAGGATGGTTAAGCGAGCTGGCGGCTCGCGCCTCGTCGAGGAAACGGCGGGCGCGCAGCTCGTCGCCACCCATAAGGCGCGAGACGGGGAGAAACTTGAGCGCGACGCGGCGCCCGAGTGCGGCTTCTTCGGCGAGATAGGTTTCGCCCATGCCGCCGACGCCGAGGAGAGAGAGAACGGTGTAGCCGTCGAAAGTTTTACCGATGAAATTGTCGCCGCGATGCTGCTCGACCCAATCGGCGGCGATGCCGGCGGCGTTCCAGTCGCTGGAGCTGGCGGCGCGGGCTTCGGCCTCGAGCAGAAGCGCGACTTCGCGCATCACCTCGGCGTCGCCGGAGGCGCTGGCCAGATAGGCGGCGCGGCTCGCCGGGGGCAAGGCCAGGGCGAGATGGAAAAGCCGCTCGACTTCCTCCCAGATTTCCGCGGTCATGCCAGCTCGCGCTGCAGCCAGGCGCGGGTGAGCCGCCATTCACGCATGATGGTGGCGACGGAGACGGAGAGCGCGGCCGCGGTCTCCTCGACGCTCATGCCGCCGAAGTAGCGCAGCTCGGCGATCCGGCTTTTGCGCGGATCGAGCGCGGCGAGTTCCTCGAGTTTTTGATCGAGTAACAGCAACTCGGCGCCGCGGGCGGCGGCGGCTACGGGAAGACTTTCGTCGAAAGTGACGCGCAAGGCGTCGCCGCCGCGTTTGGCATAACCGCGCTGCCGGCAGTGATCTACCAAGATGAAGCGCATCGCGCGGGCTGCAACGGCGACGAAGTGGGAGCGGCTCTCCCAGCCGGAGGCGGGATGGGCGGCGAGCTTGAGGTAGGCCTCATTAATGAGCGCGGTAGGCTGTAGAGTGTGGCCGGGGCGTTGGCGCGAGAGATAGGCGGCTGCCAGGCGGTGCAACTCGGCATGGACCTGGGGAAGGAGGGCGTCTATCGCTTGGCGAGGTGCCTGCCGCGAAAGGCTCGAATTGGGAGCTGCATTGTCGCTCATGCGCAGTCTCCGGGGGGCGGCCGGGCTTGATTATAGCAGGCACATACCGCGAATTCGTTAGAATTGAAGGAAGGAGTTGGCCATGAGCAAAACCAGTTACAAACCGGCAGATTACCCGACGATTACACCCTACCTGATTATCCGCGGCGCGGCAGGCGCGATTGATTTTTACAAAAAAGCATTCGACGCCAAGGTGACTGTGCGTATGGACGGTCCCGACGGGAAACTCGCCCATGGGGAATTGCAGATTGGGGAATCGCGGTTCATGTTGGGCGAGGAGCAAGCCCAGATGGGCATCGGGTTCAAGAGCCCGGCGACGGTGGGCGGCAATCCGGTGAGTATCTATCTCTATGTCCCGGATGTTGACCAGGTGATCGCGAAGGCGGTGGCGGCCGGCGCTAAAATCCTCATGCCGGTGAAGGATCAGTTCTATGGCGACCGGACCGGTTTCATCGAAGATCCCTATGGCCATCTCTGGACCGTGGCGACACGCGTGGAGGAAGTGACTCCCGAGATGATGAAAGAGCGGATGAAGACCATGGCGCCGCCGGCATAGTGAATCACCAACTGGCGCCGGCGGGCTGGCGGGTGGTGACATTGATGCGGTTGAAGACGTTTGAGCAGAGCTGCTGCGCCCGGAAGATTGGCTCTCCGTAGCCGGAAATGATCTTGCGGCCGCCCGGGGATTGCGGCTCCTGGCACCCGGCTTCGCCACCAAAGCCGCTTTTTTCCCCAGCAATGCGCCGAACCGTCGTGCAAGGCGGTGCTCGTTCGCATGGACCGCGTGCCGGATCTGATGCACGATCTTGGCCGCCACTAGCCGCGATTGCCAAAGAGGGCGCTGCTGTTCGTTCGACGACGCCTGGCGCAGCCATCAGAAGACGATCTTGGCCGTCAATTGGATGATGCGCGGGGAGGCGTCGCCGCCCAGGAAGGAACCGAGAATGCTGGTGGGCACACTCACCGTATTGATAATGGTTCCGAACTGATTGGGATTGCTGACATCGCCCACGGGCTGATCGAAGTTCGGATGGTTGAACAGGTTGAAGGCCTGCACGCCGATTCCCAACTGGGCTTTTTCCCAGCCCGGGAATTGCGTGTTCTTGATCAGGCTGAGGTCGGTGTCGAAAAACCGCGGGCCCCGGAACTGATTGCGGATCTGGTTGCCGAATCCGGTCGGGGTGGAGGTCGAGGGCGAGAAGGCCGCCAGGTTCAGGCAGGGCGTGTCCACATTCTTGACATTGCAGGTGCCCGCCTGGCCGCGGCCGATCTGATTGGCGAAGATGACGTCGTCGGGACCATTGTTGTTGGCCAACAACGTGCTCGCGGCGTTGCCGTCAATAACCGTCAGCGGCAGTCCGCTGCGGGCGAAGAGCGTGCCGGAAACGGTCCATCCCTGCCAGAGCTGATTCGCTCCCCAGCCAAAAAAGCTCTTGAAGGGCACGGTCCAAACATAGTTCAGGCTGAGATAGTGGCGGACGTCGTAGTCGGCATTGCCGTAGTTGAAGCCGTGAATATTGTTCGGATCCTGCACACCTAGAATGCTCGCGTTGGTGTTGGCGTTGAAGCGGAGGAAGCCGCCGTTGGAGACTTCGTCAAGGGCGTGGCTCCAAGTGTAGTTGACCTGCAGGTCGAGGCTGTGGGAAAACTTTCGCTCCGCCGACAGCGTTAGGCCATTGTAGTTGGAGACGCCACCGGTGACAAGCTGCGTCACTGGCCCGAAGGCGGGGTCGGGAGCGGTGGCGGGCAGTCCCGCGAAACCCGGCGCGAAGGCATTGAAACCTTCGTTCAGGATGGGTTCGTGGACGCCGTGGTTGCCGACGTAATTGGCGGTGAAGCTGGTGTTATTGCCGACCGCGCGCTGCACTTCCAGATTCCATTCCTGATAGCGGGGAGGTCGCACGGTGCGGTCGGAGGTGAACAACGCGGGCGCGGAGAAGCCTGGGTTGCTGGCGGAGATGGAGGCGAACGTGCCGCCGTTGTTGAAGGCGGAATGGAAGGCGGCGTTGTCATTGGCGGCCGCGGTAAAAACGCTGCCGGGAACGGCGGGCGCCAGCGGCCCGCTGACGACAAAGGTGTTGTCAAGCGGCGAGTTCTGGGCGAAGTTGTCAACCACCGAGGCGGGGAAGACGTCGTTGAAGATGCCGAAGCCGCCGCGGATAACGGTTTTCTGATCGGCGGTGGGCGTCCAGGCGAAGCCGACGCGCGGCTGCCAGAGAATGTGGCGATAGGAGGGATAGGCCTGCGACAAACCTGACTGGATCAGTGAGTTGTAGGGAACGACGGGGTTGTGCGTCATTTCGGTGAACGGAAGGATGCTGCGCGCGATGCAGTCATGGGTGCAGATCGGGTTGGAGTCGTGCTCGGCGCGGATGGCAAAGGTCATTTGCAACCCGCGGCTGACATGGACGTCGTCCTCGGCATAGGCGCCCAGGGTGTAGAGGCGCACCGGCTGATTAAGCGCGCTGGGGAAGGACTGTTGCAGCGAGGTGGCGGCGCCGTTGAAGTAGTCCGTCAGCGACGTAACAATATGCGGCGTGGTGAGGATGCCGAAATCGTAATCGTTCACAAAGTTGATCTTATAGTTGGCGCCGAGCTTGAAGGTGTTGGCGCCGACATTCATCGAGTAATCGTCCACGAGGCCATACTGGGCGACATTCCGGCCTTGAGGGAAGATGTGACTCTCGCCGCCGAGACGGGTGAACAGGCCGCCGGAGATGCTGACGACGCCGGGCATGGCCGCCAGTCGGGCCGCCGGATTGGTGCCGAAGATGGCGTCATAATGAACGGCGCTGCCGATGAATTGGTTCACGGCGGCGGTGCCGAAAGAGTGGGTCCAGTTCAACTGACCCTGATACTGGGGTTGAACGCTCTGCACGTTGAAAACGGAGCTGATGGGATCGGTGAAGGAGGCTTGGGTTCCGTGGTCGGTCGAGAGCTGGAGAAAGACGCGGTCGTTGGGTCCGACGATTTGGTCCACGCGGCCGACCAGATTCCATTCGTGGGTGTAGTTGCCGGCGCTGGATTGGAACTGCAGAGCGCAATTGCCGGCGAAGCCGGTGAAGGTGCCGCAGCCGCCGCCGGCGACGGGCGTGGCGCGCGTCGCGCCCGGAGCGGAGTTGTAGAGGGCGAACATGGACTTATAGAACGGCACCTGCGCCGCCTGCCCATTGGCCGCCAGGTTTGCCAGCGTGGCGGCTTGAAAACCGGGGCTGGGGATCTTGGCGAGGGTGTTCGTGGGTAGCACGACAGCGACGCCCTCGGTATCAACAAAGAAGAAGGTGCGATTCTTTACGATCGGCCCGCCGAACGACCCCGCCCATTGATTAGCGTTGTCGAAGGGACGCGGCGTGCCGTTCTTATTGTTGAAGAAGTTGTTGGCGTTGAGCACGCGCCCGTTCCAGTTGTAGATGGCATTGCCGTGCCAATCATTGGCGCCCGATTTGGTTACGAAGTTGACGTTGGCGCCGCCCAGTTCGCCGTACTGCCCTGAATACCCGTTGTTGGTCACGCTGACTTGCTGGACGTCGTTTTGTCCGAGCAGTAAGTTGGTCGCGCCGCTGTTATTGAGGTTTAAAAACGGATCGTTATCGTCCTGCCCGTTAATAGTGAACAGGTTCGAGGTGGCGGGCAGACCGAAGGTGCTGAAGTTGCCATTACCGCCCTGGGTGTTCATCACCGCGCCGGGCGAGGCCTGCACCGTGCTGGTCAGATCGCCGCCGCCGTTAGGCACAAGCGCAACCTGAGTGGAACTGAATCCCGTCGAGACGTTTCCATTGGTGGTCTGCACCGGCGCCGCCTCGGCCGTGACCGTCACGGTTTGACTGGCGGTGCCGACCGCGAGCGCCAGGTTGGCGTTGGCGACCTGGCCGACGGCCACCGAGATGGCGACTGTTTTGGGCATGAAACCGGGTTGATGGACAGTTACTGTGTAGCTGCCGGGAGGCAGCAGCGCGAAACGATAATTGCCGCGCACGTCGGTTTGCGCGGACTGAGTGGCCCCGGTGGCGTTGCTCTTAATGGTCACAGTGGCGCCGGGAATGGCGGCGCCGCTGGGATCGATGACCATGCCGGCAACATCTCCCGAGGTTGTGCTCTGCGCCCGCGCGGCGGCGGGCAGTAGAGCCAAGAGGGTGACGGAAATAAGAGCAATGAACAGCAGGATGTGGCGCTTCATGTGTTGATTAGTTGCCCGGAAGTTAGCCGTTGGTGGCCTGTAAGGACTTATTCACAAATCCGGAATGCGATTTATGAGAAGGCGTATATATGAAGCTCGCCTCTCTTTGTTTTAACCCGCCGCGACCCTGCGGTGCCGCGCCGCTGCTCCGTCTTCGGCGACGGCAGGGCCAAGCGCGCGCGGAATTCGCGGCTGACTCGTCCCTTCCACTGGAATCAGGCTGCCTGAGCGGTGGGCGGAAAGGCTTCGCGGATGGCGGCGGGCTGGCCGCTCTCGATGAAATCGGCCATGTCCTGCTCCTGCTGGCGGATGATTTCAAAGCGCGATGCATGTTGCGGATAGCCGACGTTGCGCGCAATC
>JANWLQ010000136.1 GCA_025450725.1 Terriglobales bacterium | reverse complement strand
GGGTCAAAATGAATGGCGAGAAGCGCCTGCTCGAGGTGCGGCTCGATCCCGAGGTGGTGAAATCCGATCCCGATATGCTGCCCGACCTGATCGTGGCGGCGGTCAATGAAGCTGGCCGCCGCGCTGAAGAGCAAATGTCGTCTGAGCTGGGCTCGCTGGCCGGCGGCTTGCCCGGCCTGTTTTAGCAAATGGATCTCGCCCCGCCACTCACGCGACTGATTGACGCCCTCCGCCGCCTGCCCGGCGTCGGGCAGAAGTCCGCCCAACGCATCGCCTTTCACCTCATGCGCAGCCCGCGTGATCAGGCGCAGGAGCTGGCCGAAGCCGCGCTCGGCGTCAAAGACCAACTCTGTTTCTGCTCCGTGTGCAACAACATTACCGACCACGACCCTTGCCATTACTGCTCCAATCCGCAGCGCAATCCAGCGCTGGTGTGCGTTGTTGAAGAGCCCCACAATATCTTGGCGGTTGAGAAGTCACGCCAATTCACCGGCGTCTACCATGTTCTGGGCGGCGCTATCGCTCCCTTGCAGGGGGTCGGGCCGGAACAGCTAAAAATCCCCTCCCTCCTGCACCGCATGCGCGCCACCCGCGCCGATGGCCAGCCGCTGATTGAAGAGGTCATAATCGCCACCGATCCCAACGCCGAGGGCGAAGCTACGGCGCTCTACCTGGCCCGGTTGCTCAAGCCCCTCGGCGTGCGCGTCAGCCGCATCGGCATGGGCATTCCCGTGGGCAGCGAAATCGAGTACGCCGACGAAGTGACCATGACCAAGGCGCTCGAAGGCAGGCGGGTGCTGTGAAAACAAAAGACCCAAGTGCCGTAAAAACGGTCGGCTTCGTCAGCCTCGGCTGCCCCAAGAACCTGGTTGACACCGAAGTCATGATGGGTCTGCTCGCGCGCGAGGGATGGCAGGTCACCCCCGACGCCGCCGACGCCGACGTCGTCGTGGTCAACACCTGCAGCTTCATCCAGCCCGCGCAGCAGGAATCGGTGGATACGATTCTCGAAATGGCCGAGCTCAAGAAGACCGGGCGCGCGCAGCGCATCGTCGTCGCCGGCTGCATGGTCGAGCGCTTCCGCGGCGACATTCAAAAGGAAATGCCCGAGGTCGACGCCCTCGTCGGCACCAACGAGTTGGAGCGCATTGTCGCCGCCTGCAACGGCCAGTCGCAATCCCCGCTGCCGATTTTGCCGCAGAATTTTTTCGACCCCAGTCTGACCGCGCCCTACCTATACGACGACTTGACGCCCCGGCTGCGCGCCACGCCCCGGCACTCGGCCTATATCAAGATCGCCGAGGGATGCGACCACCCCTGCACGTTCTGCGTCATCCCCCAGTACCGCGGCAAGTTCCGCAGCCGCCGCTTCGCCTCCGTGGCCGCCGAAGCCGAGCGCCTCGGCCGTGAGGGCGCGCGCGAACTGGTGCTGATCGGGCAGGACACAACCTGCTATGGTGACGACCTCGGCCTCAAAAACGGCCTCGCCGCCCTGCTCACCCGCCTCGCCGCCGTGGCCGAGCAGAGCGAAACACTGCGCTGGATTCGAACCTTGTATTTCTATCCCAACCGCGTCACCCAGCCGCTGCTCGACGCGATTGCCGCCCACCCCAGCCTCTGCGGCTACGTTGACATGCCGCTGCAGCACGCCAGCGCGCAGGTGCTCAAGCGCATGAAGCGCGGCGCCGGCGGCGACATTTTCCTGAAGCTTTTGGACCGCATCCGCCGCACCATACCCGGCGTGGCGCTCCGCACCTCGTTCATCGTCGGCTTCCCCGGCGAGACCGATGCCGATTTCAAGGAGCTGTGCGACTTCGTCACTGCGGTGGAATTTGACTGGCTTGGCGTGTTCGCCTATTCCGATGAGGCGATCAATCAGGCGGTCCATCTCGATGGCAAACTCGATCAGGAAGTGATTGATGATCGTCGCTCCCGCCTCATGGCCCTCCAACAGAGCATTTCCCGGCGCCGCCGTGAGCGCGCGGTGGGGTGTCGCTTCGACATTCTGGTCGAAGGGTTGTCCGAGGAAACCGATTTGCTCTGGGAAGGCCGGCTGGAATCGCAAGCGCCCGAAATTGACGGCAAGGTGCTGATCAATGATGTTGCCGCGGGCGTCAATCCAATCGCCGGCACATTCGCCCAGGTGGAAATAACCGAAGCCCACGATTATGATTTGATAGGCCGCCTCGTCGGCTGACATATCCATGCGTCCCAACCGACGTCAGTTCGTGGCCGGATTGGGAGCTGCCGGACTGGCGCTCCCCGAATTGGCCCGTGCCAACGCGCCCGCGCAGGCCGAAACCGCGCCCGGCCGCGGCTTCCCGCGGGACAACTACACGCCCTACGGCTATCTCGATAATCCCTATCACGCCTGGGAGTTGCACCCAAGCGGCGTGATCCGTTCAGTCGAGGCCATGGGGTTTGGTTTCTACTATCCGGCCGGCCCCGGCGGATACTTCGACTACACTCACAACGCCATCTACCAGGCGCTGCTTCGGCTGGCCGTGCTGCTCGAGGGCCGCTCCTATTTCGACGCCGCGGATTTCGCGCCCGGGCAATTGCGCGCCACCCACCACAGCCATAACCTTTTCACTTTCGATTTCGATGCCGGCGCTGTCAGTGCCTCCGCCACCTTTCTGCAAGTCGCCGAAGACACGCTCGCCGTGCGTGCATCGCTTCACAACCGCGGCGCGGACCCGGTCAGGGCCGGCCTGGTCGCCCACCACGATTACCATCTCGGTGCGCAGGGCTGGTGGGGGCGCGACGGCCTCAGCGGCGTCTACGACCCACCCCGCGACGCCATCAACACCCGCTCCTTTGCCGCCGGAACCGTCTTCACCCTAACCGCCAGTCGCCCCAGCACACAACATGCCACCCAAGGCGTCAGCTACTATCCCGACCCATTGACCGCCAGCCTGGGCTGCGACTTCACCATCGCCGCCGGCGCCCAGGAGTCGGTCTGGTTTTACCTGACCCGCGGCGTCAACCTCCCCGCGGTCAAGGAGGAACACGCTCGCGTGCGCGGCGCCGCCGCCGGCGAGCTCGACTCCAAACGCCGCGAGGACGACAACTTCTGGTCCGCCGCGCCCCGGCTCACCGGCGATTGGCCAGCGCACTGGAAGCGCGGCTTCGTCTACGACTTCGAGACCCTCCGCATGATTGTCCGCCGTCCCATCGGCGTCTATAACAATCCATGGGACGCCATGCAGATCCAGGTCCCCCGCAACGTATTGGCCGAAACATCAATGGATATGTGGGCGCTCAGCTACGCCGACCCCGCCACCGCTCGGGCCGTGCTTGCAGGGCAGTTCCTCGACGCGATTGACGCCAACGTTCCCTGCATGCGCGAAAACGGTGTCATGAATATGGTCGCGGCCGACGGCAGCGCCTGCGGCACCTCCATCGCCTGGTGCTATCCGTTTTTCTGCCTCGATTCCGTAATGACCCGCGTCGGCGACCGCGACTGGATGGCGCAGGTGTATCCAAAACTCGCGCAGTTCGTCCGTTGGACCCTCGCCCACCGTACCGACCGCGATGGCTTTGTCGTGGGCAAATGCAGTTGGGAAACCGGCATGGATGCCTCCTCCCGCTTCCAAATCAACCAGCCCACTGGCGCTGAGTTGATTGATTTCATCCGTGTAGTCGAGTTGCAAGCCGCCACTACCCATGCCGCCGGCGTGCTCGCCCGCTACGCGACAACGCTCGGGCAAACCGCCGAGGCCGCCATCTGGCTGCAATTGGTCTCCGACTTCACCACGCGCACGCTCGGCCTATGGAACGGCCGTGATTGGTTTCAGGATTTCGACACCCGCAACCAGCAGCCGATCACCCCGCGACCGGGCCAGCGCGAAATCGGCCAATCCGCGCCCATCTTTTGCGGCGTGGCCACCAGCGCCCAGATCGCCGCCATGATCCCGCGCCTGCGCGAGTATCCGCTGCACCCCGAGTATTACCTCGAGTGGCCTTCGCTGGTGCTGCCGTATCTTGAATCGCTTTGGACTGCCGGCGAATACGCGCTCGCCGCCCAGGTGACCTGCTCTATCGCCGAGCGTATTTACCTGGGCATGGACCGCCGCACCCCCGGTCATGGCCTCGGCTGGCCCGGCGTGAGCTGTGAAATGTGGGGCTTGCAAGGCGCGCACGGTGGCGAGGGTTACGGCTGGGGCGCGGCGATGCCCGCCCATGTCATCCGCAATCTCATCGGCTTCCGCGACGATGAATTGCGTCCCAACCTCCCCGACGAATGGCTTCAGCCCGGCCGTACCTATGGCGTTGACAACTTGCAACGCCGCGGCGACCGGCTTCAGCTCAGCTACACTGTCATGGCCGGCGGTCGGCTGCGCGTTCAGGGGCGCTGGGCTAAATCCGGACGCCGTGTGGATCAGCTCGTAAGCAATCGTGGTCTCGTTGCATGGAACGCCGAGCCTTTTTAAAATCCGCCGTCGCGGCGCCCAGCCTGCGCTTGCCCCCAGTCAGTCGCTTGGCGCGGTCGCTCGCGGCCGCCGCTCCTGCGCGCATTGAAAACGAGTACTCACTCTGGCTGCCCGGCGAACGCGAAGCTTTGGCCAAACCTCCCGCCTACAATGCCTCGACCAAACTGGGCACGGTTGCCAACGGCTGGTGTTTGGTCGCGCAACTGGATGGCATGTCCGTCTTCGAAAAACATGCCGCCCACCAAGGCGTGCTCGTCTATGTCGGTCAACAGGGCGAGGTCGCGCGCATTCCGAAACGCATCGGCGAGCTGCGCAACATTCGCCCCCGCCCCAAAAACGCCCATGGCTTTCAATTGCACCGTCCAAAGCGCCGCGTGCCCGGCCCGGATTACGCCGCCGAAGCTGTTTTTGCATCGAGCCAGGATCCTTGCTATGAAAACGTGGCCGGCCTGGGCGATGAATTCATCGGCTGGACGCTGGTTGCTAACGAGGAGTCGGGCCCCGAGCGCTCGCTATGGCTCGAAGCCGACGGCCGCTCGCGCCAACTGCCCCGCGATCCGCAATCAACCTGGGCGCCCGATCTGACCGGACGACTTTTTGACCCCCGGCGATTGCTGCCCTCGGAATATCTTTACGAATACGTTCCTGGTTACAGCAAGCGAACCATGCTCGGCGGATTTTTGCCCGCCGCCGACATCGGCGTTTGGAACCCGCACTTTCAGCTCGGCTACGAAGTGATGATGGTCCTGCCCGCCGGGGCCGACGCCCAACCCATCGCGCGGGTTCGCGCCCTTCTGCCCTCCGGCGCCGGAACCCTGATCCCGGCCGGCGACAGCAATGCCGGCCAACCGTTGCCCGAAGCCGGCGAAGTGGCCGGTGAAGTTAATCGTTACTGGCAAGGCGATGCGACCAGGTTCTTTACCGAACTGCTCGCCGTTTGGCGGCACTGGAACGATTTCTTCGCTTCCGGCTGCGCAACCGAAATCCCCGACCCCTGGCTGAACGATGCGGCCCGCGCCGGCATCGTTCTCGCACGCTGCAGCTATCGCGGCCTCGAGCCCACCTATCAAATTGGCGAAGGCGCCTACACCAAAATTCCTGAGCGTAGCCACGCGCTTTTCCCCGTCGCCCATTACGAGTTCGTTTGGGCACAGCAACTGTGGGGACACGCCACCGCAGTCGAACCCTACTTCCAGCACTATCTTGACCGCTACATTTTGCCCAGCGGCGAATTCGTTTACAACACCCAGGACCAGGTCGAAGCGCCGCTGAACACCGGCATTTTCCTTTCCCTCTCCGCCCGCGCCTACGATCACACCGGCGACCGCTCCGCCCTCGAGCGCCGGCTACCCGTGCTGCGCCGCATGATAGCGTTCGTGCTCGAACGCTATCACGATTCACGCGACAACTTCCCGCCCACTGACCGCCGCCACGGCCTTATCTGGGGCTCGCCCGAGGCCGATATGGGCGACCCCAAGGACAACAAACCATCTTCACACCCCTACTATTACCAAAACGCAATCTGGACTTGGCGCGGGTTGCGCGAGCACGCCCGCTGCCTCGCCCGCGCCGGCTTCAACGCTGAAAGCGCCACCCTCGCCGCCACCGCCGGCGAAATGCGCGGCTTGATCGACCGCAGTCTCGCCGCCACCCTCGCGGCGCGCTCGCCCGCCATGGCCGCCGCCGGCGTAACGCCCTTCTCACCCGATGACATCGCCCGCGAACCCAGCCGGCTCACCAGTTACGAGAATCATCGCTACATGATGGATTGGTGGACCGCCGACTGGGGCGATCCCGCGCTCGACCAGGGCCACTTCCGCCATCGCGCGCTCGCCGGCCAGCAGATGCTGGGCATGAATCTCGATGGGGATTACCCACGCACCTCCAACTTCATGGAGCACGGTACCCTCGCCGGCCGCATCCGCGAGGACGACTACCGCCCCTTCCTAATGGCGCTCTACGGCAATCTCTGCTTCGCCATGGACAGCGGCAGCCGCTATGCGCCCGAGGATGCGCTGCTGCCCGGCAATTTCCCCGGCGAAGGCAGCCCCTACGCTTGGTCTGCCGTGATCAACAGCACCTTGCAACCCACGCTCGCACTGCGCTGGCTGCTCTGCTACGAAGAAAACAATCAAGAGCGTTGCCATCTGCAGAAAGCCGCGCCCAAACACTGGTTCGCCGCCGGCGAACGCATCCGCGTCGAGCGCTGCCCGACGCGCTGGGGCCTCATCAGTTGGACCACCGAAGCGCTCAGCAATCGCCGCTGGCGCGTCAGCGTCACCGCCGATCGGGACTGGAACGCCGATGTCGTCGTGCACATCCATCCGCTGAATGCGCCGCCATTCGTCCACCTTGTCGCCGCCACGGCATTGCCCGCAACCTTTGAAGTAACCGCCTAATCCGCGGCGCGGAGCGTAATCAGCATCATCTCCGGATGCGTTCCCACCCGCAACGGCGGCCCCCAGGTGCCAACCCCGTACGACACCAGCACCTGTAGGCCTCCCACGCGGTGAAGCCCGTGCGCAAACTGGCGGTAGATGCGCCGCACGATCAAGGTCACCGGAAAAAACTGGCCGCCATGGGTATGGCCCGCAACCAACAGCGATACCCCGGCGTCGGCGACCGCTTCGAGATGCTCGGGCGCGTGGGCCAGCGCGATGCTCGGGCGGCCGGCGTCGAACCGCGGAATTGCGCCGCGCCCGCCGTAGGGCAGGCCCAGCAACTGCACACCCGTCAACTCGACCGCTTCGCTTCCCGTCACCCGCAGCCCCGCGCTGCGTGCCGCCGCCACATAGTCGCCTTCATTTCCATAGCCCTCATGATTACCGGCCACGTAGTAGCCCGGCGCGGCTAAGTTCCGCCATGGCGCAAGCAGTGCGGCGGCGTCGCAGGGCGTGCCGTCGAACAGATCGCCGGCGATCAGCACCAGGCGCGGTGCCGCCTGGTTTAGCCTTTGCACAACCGTCCGGCTCAGGCGGGCGCCGCGAATCGGCCCCAGGTGCAAATCGCTGACCAGCCCCAGCGTGCTCCCCGACCAGCCTGCCGGCAATCCCGCGAGCCGCACCTCGACCCGCCGCACCCGCACCAGAGAGGCATTGATCACCCCGTAGATTGCAACCACCACCGCAACGCCGTACAGCGCCAAAGCCACCCCGCGATCCGGCAGCCGCTGTCTCGCTAGCCACACCAGCCAGCATCCGCAAGCCGCCAGAAAAAAGTAGGTGGCGAGCCCCAGCCAGGTCGATGCGGCCGTGTAGACCCAACGCACCCAGCTTCCGCGATAGCGGTGGGCCAGCACGCTGGCAACAATAAAACTGAAGGCTAAAATCGAAACAGCGATGATCCAGACCAGCCGATGACCGGGCGACCAGAACTGCATCCAAGTAAACAGGAAAAACGCATGCCCCAGAATGAAAAGCACCTGGACGGTGACGGCAAACGCGGCAAAGCTGGGTCGCACCGATAGATTGTAGCTGGCGGCCCTCTCATGTCCAACCCCGAAAACAATCCCAAAGAATCCAAACGTTGGCTCAAGCCGCGCGTCACCGCCGGCCAACTCGCCCGTCTCGCTCCGCCGCGCGCCCGTCCCCAACGCTTGGCCAATTCCGCCGACGCCTGGCGCCGCGCCCGCAATTGGATCTGGGCCTGGTGGCTCTGGCTCGCCATCGCCATCCTGCTGCTCTACTGGGGTCACCATATTGCCCCCGCCGTCCTGACGCTGGTCGCTATCGCTCTCTACCACGTCGCGCCCGAATCCCACCCCGCGCGGTTCGCCATTGCCACCGACCTTGATCCCGACTCCGATGAATTTCGCCTCACCATCGAGGGCTCAACCGGCATGGCGCTGGTTGAGGGCAACCGCGCCGCGCTGTTCACCGCGGGCGATGATTTCTATCCCGACATGCTCGATGCGATCGAGGCGGCCACGGCTTCGATCACCATGGAACAGTACATTTTCTGGGACGGCGTCGTGGGCCGCCGCTTCGCCGCCGCCTTCGCCGAGCGCTCCAGCGCCGGCGTCCAGGTTAAACTGCTGCTCGACGCTATCGGCTCCTCGACGATTGGCGAGCCTATCCTCAAAACGCTCGAATCCGGCGGCTGTCAGCTCGCCTGGTACCGCCCCATCCACTGGTACACGCTTGACCGCGCCAATCGCCGCGACCACCGCAAGTCGCTGATCATTGACGGGCGCATCGCTTACACCGGCGGCGCCGGCATCGCCGACCACTGGATCGGCGATCAAGCCTGGCGCGACACCGAAATTCGCGTCGAGGGTCCCGCCGCGCTCGCCCAGCAAGCCGGCTTTGCCCAAAACTGGCTCCTCAGCACCGGCGAAATTCTCAGCGGACCCGCCTTCTTTGCCGCCCCCGCCCCCGTCGGCGATGTACAAATCCAGACCATTCTTAGCTCGCCCTGGAGCGGCGCCAGCGCCGCCGCGACCATGTACTTGATCGCCGTCCAGAGCGCGCGCCGCTCACTCGCCATCGCCAATCCTTATTTCATCCCTGATGCGCGGGTGCTCGCCATGCTTGCCGCCGCGCACCGCCGCGGCGTCACGGTCACACTCATGCTCTCCGGCGAGCCGTGCGATAGTTGGTGGGCCCGCCAAAACAGTTTGCGTTTGTACGGCGCGCTCCTCGAGGCCGGGGTCGAGATTTACGAGTACCTTCCCTGCATGCTCCATCAGAAAACCATGCTCGTGGACGACGCTTGGGGAACGGTCGGAACCACCAACTTCGACAACCGCTCATTCTCGCTGAACGAGGAAACCAACATTTGCTTCCACGACCGCGAGCTGGTCGCCAGTCTGCGCGCCGGCTTCGACCAGGACCTCACCCGCTGCCGCCACATTGACGCCGGCGAATGGAAGGCCCGCGGCCTTTGGCGCGAAGTGCGCGAAGTCGTCGCCTCTCTCCTCGAGGACCAGGTCTAGTTTGCGCATCGCCACCTACAACGTCCACAAATGCCGCGGCCTTGACGGACGCGTGTGCGCAGCGCGCATCGCCGCCGTAATGCGCCAAGCCCAGGCCGACCTCTGGGCCTTGCAGGAAGTCATGGCCTCGCAGGCGGCTGAACTGGCCCAGCTCCTCGGCCTGCACGTCGCCTTTGGTCAGGCCCGCTTGCACCGTGGCCAGCCCTATGGCAATGCGACCCTCGCCCACTCGCCTCTGGTAGCCCAGTGCATTGACTTGACCACCGCCGGACGCGAGCCCCGCATCGCCCTACGCACCGATTTGACCCTCGACGGAATCGCGCTGCACGTCTTCAATCTTCACCTCGGCACCGCCCACGGCGAACGCCGCTTGCAAGCCGAGCGCCTCGGCACGTCCGAACTTCTGCATTCCCTCGACGTCACCGGCCCCCGCATCGTGCTCGGCGACTTTAATGAATGGACCCACGGCGCCGTCACCCGCCGCCTCCGCCGCGAATTCCCCCATCACACCGCGCCGCGCGGCTTTCCCACCGGCCTGCCCCTGCTCGCCCTCGACCACATTTATTGGGACAAACCCCTGCGCAATTCAATCACGGGTTCTCATCCGCGCCTCTACCGCGGCTGGCCGGCCATGGTCGCTTCCGACCACTTGCCGCTCCTTCTCGATCTGGCCGGCGCCTAGTGCGCTAGAGACAGGGCCGCTTTGCCGGTCAGGCGTTGGTAAATGTGCTCGCCGACCCGGTCAGCGTAGCCTCCCCCCGCGCCGGGAGCTGTATTGACCAACACCACCGCCGCACAATCGCATTCGGTGCTGAAGAATGCATAGCTGCTATACCCGCCCGTCGCCCCATTGTGCCAATAGCGGCCGCCATCGTTAAAATGCAGCCACGCCATCCCAATCCGCATGCTCGGCCCCGCATCGGCCCGCAACACGTGCTGCGATGTCAACGCCGCCGCTATCGTGCGCGCCGCCGCCGTGCCGCCCTCCGGCCGAAGCTGATCAGGATGCAAATTGGCCTCCAGGTACGACAGCATATCCTCGGCGGTCGAGCGAATTGCCCCGGCCCCGCTCAGCGCGTTCAAATCCCAGTTTTGAACTACGTGATGCTGCGCATCGTGCCCAGGCAGTAAACGCCGCCGCTGGTCGGGCGACAGCGCAACCACGGTATCTTTCAGCCCCAGCGGCACGGCCACCTCCTGCCGCATCAACGCCGCATACGGCATCCCTGCCCGCACGCTCAATCCCTGGCCCAGCAGCCCAAACCCAAGATTGCTATAGAGAAAGCCGGCTTGCGCCGGATGCGCGTCCCCATGCGCGCGTAAATACGCATACAACTTCGCCGCGCTGTAGTCAGCATACGGGTTGGCGTCGTTCGCTGGATGGAAATTGTCAGGCATCCGCGGCAGCCCTGAGTGTTGCGTCGCCAAGTCGAGCAGTGTGATCTCCTCTCCCTTCGGCGGCCCTAGCGTGCCAGGGGGAAGCAGCGCCCGTACCGGCTCGTCAAGCTTCACTTTCCCCTGGAGCGCCATCTGCGCCAGGATGAGCGCGGTAAACGTCTTGGTGAGCGACCCAATTTCAAACACAGAATCCGTCTTTGCCGTTCCGTAGCTGAACACCCGGCTAACACCGTGCTCCACAACTCCAATCGCCACGCCGGC
>JANWLQ010000135.1 GCA_025450725.1 Terriglobales bacterium | reverse complement strand
TGCGCCTGATCACGCGGGCTGCGCATGAGGTGAAAGGCGATGCGTTGGGCGGACTTCTGCCCGACGCCGGGCAGGCGTCGGAGGGAGTCAATCAATCGCGTGAGTGGCGGTGCGAGATCCATTGGCTAAAACAGGCCGGGGAAGCCGCCGGCGAGCGAGCCCAGCTCAGCCGACATTTGCTCTTCAGCGCGGCGGCCGGCTTCATTGACGGCCGCCACGATCAGGTCGGGCAGCATATCGGGATCGGATTTCACCACCTCGGGATCGAGCCGCACCTCGAGCAGGCGCTTCTCGCCATTCATTTTGACCCAAACCATGCCGGCGCCCGCCGTGGCCTCAACCGTGGTCGCCGCCATTTTGACGCGGATGGCATCGTATTTTAGCTTGGCCTGGGCCAGCGCAGCCTGCATCTTGCTGAAGTCGAAGTTTTCAAAATTCATGAAATATTCCTAACGGTCGGATTCGAGGGTGCGGGTGCGCAGCACGTGGGTGGGAATTTTCTCGCGCAACTCGCGCAGCAGCGGATGCTGGGCGGCGCGCTCTTCGGGGCTGCCGGCGGCGGGCGCCGGAGCGTTGGCAGGAGCGGCGGCGGCCTGGTCGGGGCGGCCAACGATTTGGATCTCGGGCGTTCGCCCGAGCGCAGCCTGGCAGGCGGCGGCGAGTTCCGTGCGGGTTGAGGGTTGATCGGCCAGCGCGGCCATGGAGGCATCGGCGCCAGCGAACGTCAGTTGCAGATTATTGCCGTTCCATTGCCACTGGGCGCGCGAGAGGACGCTGACGAGCGCGGTCTTGCGCTGCTGTTCGAGCGCTTGCAGCACGGCGGCGGTTGGATCGGAAGGGCGTCGTTCTTGAATCGCGGGCGGCGGCGGCGATGGGGGAGCCGGTGGCGGGGCCGACGCGGCTGGGACGGCGCGCACCGGCGAGGGCTTGACCGGCGCGGCAGGTTCACCGGCGCCGAGCGAAGCCAACACGTCTTCAACGCCGGTCAACCGGCGCGCATGCAGCATTTTCAACAGCGCCAACTCGAGATGAAAGCGCTCCTGCTGGCCATGGCGGAGGTCGCCGGCGGCGCGCAACAGGATTTGCAGAAAGCGGGTGAGTTCCTCTTCCCGGAACCAGCTCGCAATGGTGACCGCGCTGGCGCGCTCGGATTCGTTGACTTCGAGAAGATCGGGCGAGCACTGCGCCATCAGCGCGTTGCGCACCGCCTGGGTCAGCTGCCAACACAACTGGGCCGGGCTGACGCCGGCGGTCAACATCTGGTCGGCGCGGGCGAGCGTATCGCGCGAGGAATCGGATGCCACCGCTTGCAGCAGTTCGCGGATGGCGGCGCTCGATACGCGGCCGAGCAGGGCGCGCACCGAGGCGGCCGTCAGGCCTTCTGTCAAAGGGTCGTGGCTGTGGGTGATGGCTTGGTCGAGCAGCGACAGGGCGTCGCGCACGGAGCCTTCGCCGGCTTCCGCCACGAGCCCCAGCGCATCATCCTCGGCGGCGACGCCTTCTTGTTGGCAAATCCGGGTCAAGTGGTCAAGCAGGATGCGGAAAGGAACGGCGCGAAAGCCGAAATGCTGGCAGCGCGAACGAATGGTCGCCGGCAGCGCTTCGGGTTCGGTGGTGGCGAGCACGAAGACGGCCCACTCGGGCGGTTCTTCCAGAGTTTTGAGCAGCGCGTTGAAGGCGTCGCCGGTGAGCTGGTGGGCTTCGTCGAGAATGAAAAACTTGTAGCGGTCGCGCGCCGGGCGGTAGCGCACGCGCTCGCGGAGGGCGCGGATTTCATCAATGCCGCGGTTCGAGGCGGCGTCAATTTCGATCACATCCACGGCATTGCCGTCGCGAATTTCGCGGCAGGAGTCGCACGCGCCGCAGGGCGTGGCGGTGGGGCCGGGGCCGGCCTGACAATTGAGCGCCTTGGCCAGCACGCGGGCGACGGTGGTTTTGCCGATGCCGCGGTGGCCGGAGAAGATGAATCCGTGGGCGATGCGTCCGCTGCCGATGGCGTTGCGCAGCGTGCGGACGATCGGCTCCTGGCCGATGACTTCCTCGAAGCTTTGCGGCCGATACCGGCGTGCGATGACTTGACTCATTGATAAGGATGCCGGGGAGGATTGGAAGGCGTTTTAACGCCAAGCTTCGGGGACCGCGCTGCACAGCCTGGTCCTGCTACCGTTGCTTCCTTCCGGACCTGGCGGGGTTCGCGGGCAGAGCTTGCGCACGGCCCGAAGCCTGACCTCTCGATTTTAACACTGGCGGCGGGAGCCAGCCGCCTCTACAATCGAAGCTCGAACATGAATCCGCCCGTCCGCGCCAAAATCACCGCCGTCGGCACCTACGTGCCGCCGCGCCTGCTCACCAACGCCGATCTGGAAAAGCTGGTCGAGACCTCGAACGATTGGATTCTCACCCGCACCGGCATCTCGGAACGCCACATGGTCGAGCCGGGCAAGGCAACGAGCGACATGGCGGTCGAGGCGGCGCGAAACTGCCTCGAGCACCGGGGCATTGACGCGACCACGATCGAGGCGCTGCTGGTCGCCACGGTGACGCCCGACATGCTGTTTCCCTCGACCGCGTGCCTGGTGCAGCACAAGCTGGGCGTGCCGCAGTGCTGGGGCTTCGACGTGCTTGCGGCTTGCAGCGGGTTTTTGTACGCGCTGGCGGCGGGGGCCAGTTTGATTTCAGCCGGCACGCACCGGCGGGTATTGGTCATCGGCGCCGACACCATGACCAGCATTATTGATTACACCGACCGGGCGACCTGCATTTTGTTTGGCGATGGCGCGGGCGCGGTGCTGCTGGAACCGGCGGAGCCGGGCGAGGAGGCCGGGCTGCTCGACTTCCACCACCAGATTGAGGGCGTGGGCGGATCGAGCCTTTATATGCCGGCGGGCGGAAGCCATCGTCCCGCCAGCCACGAGACGGTGGACAAGCGCGAACATTTTGTGCATCAGGAGGGCCAGGCAGTGTTCAAGTACGCGGTGCTGAAGATGTACGAGATTTGCCAGACGGTGCTCAGCCGCAACGGCTTCACGGCCGACGACGTGGATTGCTTCATTCCGCACCAGGCCAACCTGCGCATCATTCAATCCACCGGCGAGCGGCTGGGACTCGACCCCAAACGGGTGATCGTGAACATCGGAAAATACGGCAACACCACCGCCGCCACCATTCCGCTGGCGATGAAGGACGCCCACGAACAGGGATTACTGCACCCCGG
This sequence comes from Terriglobales bacterium, assembly GCA_025450725.1. Classification (GTDB taxonomy): domain Bacteria; phylum Acidobacteriota; class Terriglobia; order Terriglobales; family SCQP01; genus SCQP01. The sequence goes on along the minus strand of JANWLQ010000135.1, from coordinate 15,142 downwards.
GGCGCTGGTGCTGCTGGCGGCGGTCGGCGCGGGCTACACCTGCGGCGCGCAGTTGCTGCGTTGGGCTATCTAGCCATTCTGGCCGAGCCGTGCGGCAATCACCCTGTTTCACGGCGATAGCAGTACTGCGCAGTCTTATCCTCGACTGCAAACCCTATGTGATCGCCGGTATCCTACCGGCGAGCTTCCGTTGGCAACCGCAGTTCCAGGTCTGGTTGCCGCTCGATATGAGATCCCAAAGTCTTGGTCAAAATTACAGCTTTAGCGCGATCGAACGCGTGCGGCCGGGGGTGCAGAGCCAGCTTTTTGAGGTTCGGGCGGCGGATCCATGGCTCTTGGCAATCGTCGCGATGACATTGATCGGGATCAGCCTGCTTGCGGGGTACTTGCCGGCGCGGAGCGCATCCCGTACCGATCCGATATAGGTCTTGCGTTCGCAGTAACGAAATTCGACCAAGCGCCACGCGTAGGGAGCACAACTCTTGGGTGCTGCCGCCATGCATTGGATAGCCGGTACGGGCGCAGCATTGTAGCCTTTGGGGGCCGGGGCGCATCCAAACCCAAGATGAAGGTTATCGCATGGACGGCGGTTCTGGGGATGGCGCTGGTCGCGCAAACCAGCTATTACCATCCGGGCTGGAATTTGTTTTCACCCCAGCAGGACGTGGCGCTGGGGCAGCAGGCGGAGGCGCAGGAGCTGCGGCAGTTGCCGATCGTGCACAACTCCGCCGATGGGCGGTATCTAACCCAGCTCGGGGATAAGCTGGCCAGCCACATGCCAGGGCCGCGGTTTCCGTTTAACTTCCACCTGGTAGCGCAGAAAGACATTAATGCCTTTGCGCTGCCGGGCGGACCGGTGTTCGTCAACGTGGGCGCGGTTTGCGCGGCACGGAACGAGGCGCAGTTGGCCGGCGTCGTGGCCCACGAGGAGTCGCACGTGGCGCTGCGGCACTCGACCTCGATGGCTTCCAAGAAGGAGGCGATTTCGGTGCCGTTGGGAATCTTGGGCGGCATATTCAACAGCGGCGCCGGGCAGTTGGCCAATTTGGGCGCGCAGATGGTGGTGGGCGGGGTGTTTCTCAAATACTCGCGCGACATGGAGAGCCAGGCGGATGCGCTGGGGGCGCAGGTGATGAACGCATCCGGCTATGATCCGCGGCAGATGGCGCAGTTTTTCGAGAGTCTGGAGGCGCAGGGCGGCAGCAACGCGGCTCAGTTTCTGTCGGACCATCCGAGCCCCGGCAACCGCGAGGCGGCGGTCACGCAGGAAATTCCGACGCTGGGAGAGCATCCGCCGTATGTCACGAACACGCCCGCCTTCCAGGGTTTCCAGGCCAGCCTTTGCCATGGGAGCGCACCAGCGGGTGGCGGCAACACGGTCAGGTTTCAGGGATATCAATTGCAGCCGCCGCCGGGATGGTCGGTGTATGGGGATCAGACCTCGCAATTGACACTGGCGCCGGCCAATGGGTTGAGCAACGACGGCGGTCAAACGACGATCGTTCGCGGAACGATCGTGAGCACCTATGGCGGCAGCCTCGATCAGTTGATCACCGAGCTGCGCCGTTCGAATCCGGATTTGCGCGCGGATCCAGGGGAGCGGGCCCAGGCGGGCGGGTTGTCGGGCACGAGCGTGATGCTGCACAACCGCAACGCCGCCGGCGTGCCGGAGACCGACCAGATTGTGTTCCTGCCCAACAACGATCAGAGCGCGCTGTATTTTATTTTTATTGCGCCGAGCGCCGAGTTCAGCCGCTACCGTTCGACCTTTAACGGCATTCTTGATTCGTTGTCGGGCGGTGGTTAAGGCGTCCGTCAACGCTACAATGGGATCGTGGACGACGCCCTGGTTCGCGCGGAAGGCGCCGGAAAGCGGTATGGGTCGGGCAGCGGCGCCGTGACCGCACTGCGCGCGGTCACGCTGGCCGTCGCGCCGGGGGAATTCGTGGCGCTCATGGGGCGGTCGGGCTGCGGCAAGACCACACTGCTGAACCTGCTGGGCGCGATGGATACGCCTACCGCCGGCGAAATTTGGCTGGCGGGGCAGCGGACGTCGTCCCTGTCCGATAACGATTTGACGGCGTTGCGGCGGCGTTCGGTGGGATTCGTCTTTCAGGCTTTTCATCTGCTGCCGACGCTCAGTGTGCGCGAGAACATCGAGGTTCCGCTGCTTCTCGCCGGGCTGCCGCTGGGCGCGCGGGCGCGTGAGTTGACCGAGCGGGTAGAGTTGGCGCATAAGCTCGAAGCCTTTCCGCATCAACTTTCGGGCGGCGAACAGCAGCGGGCGGCGTTGGCGCGCGCGCTGGCGCATCATCCGCCGCTGGTCATCGCGGACGAGCCCACCGGCAACCTGGACTCGCATTCGGCCGCCCGCATAATGGAGCTGCTGGCGGGGTTGGCCGGGGAAGCGGGGGCGGCTGTGATTATGGCGACCCACAGCACGGAGGCGGCGCGCTGGGCCACGAGGATCATTGAAATGAGCGACGGGGAAGTGGTGTAGCGCGATGTTCGCCGCGCTCATTTGGCGCCCGCTGCGCAACGACGTTTGGCGGACCGCGCTGAGTGTCGCCGCGATCGCCCTGGGAGTGGCGGTGGTGATCGCCATTCGGGTCGCGAACCGCGACGCGGTGGGATCGTTCGAACGCAGCGCGGCCGCGTTGGCCGGGGGCGCGGATTTGATGGTCACGGGTCCGCAACCGCTGGCGCCGGCACTGTTGTCACGCCTGGCGCGGCTCGGGGGGTGGGCGGATTTTGCGCCCTACCTCGACCGCCGGGCGGTGGACCCGGACCACGACGATGCGCTCGAGGTCGTGGGAATTGATTTGCTGGCTGAGCGGCAAACGCCGCCGAGGATTTATCTCGCGCCCAGCTACTGGCACGCGCATCGCCTACGCTCGGGCGGCACGCTGAGGCTGGTCATCAATGGACGTGCGCAGCGCCTGGCCGCGTTCGAATGGCAGGCAGGGTCCGGCCCGCAGGTGGCGGGAAACTTGGCGGTAATGGACCTGGCCGACGCACTGGTTGTGTTCGAACCGAATACTCCCGACAGTGCCGCGCGGTTCGATGGCTTGCGCATTACGCTCGCCCCGGGTGTTGGCGCCGGGGCGGTCGCACCCAGTGTGCGCGCGCTCATACCGGCGGCGGACCAAGTGGCGCCGCCGCAAGACCGCGTTACGCAGGAGTCGCGGATGCTGAGCGCCTTCCGCGCCAATCTGGCGGCGCTGTCGTACGTTTCGCTTCTGGTTGGAATTTTTTTGATCTACAACACTGTCTCCATTTCAGTGGTGCGCCGGCGGGCATCGATTGCCACATTGCGCGCGTTGGGGGCGACGCGCGGGCGCGTGCTCCGTCTTTTTCTGATCGAGGGGGCAGCGCTCGCGCTGGTGGGAGGCGCGCTGGGCCTGGGTATGGGCTGGCTGCTGGCCAACGCGGCGCTGGCGGTGATCGAACGGACGATCAATAATTTGTTCACGGCAACATCGGCCGCCCAGGCGGCGCTCGTTCCCGGCGACGCTCTCTGGGCCATTGGCCTGGCGCTGGGGGCGGGCGTCGTTGCGGCGTGGGCGCCGGCGTGGCAGGCGGCGCGGCAGGCGCCAGCACAGGCCCTGCGCGCGGGAACGGCAGAGGCGGCGGCCCGGCAGCGCACAGGCTGGGCGCTGGCGATGGCGGCGCTGCTGGGCGGGGCCGCCATGGCGTTCGCCGAGCTGCCGGAACCGGGGGCCACACCGTGGTTCGCTTTTCTATGCGCGCTGGCGGCGGTGCTCGCCCTGGGGTCGCTCGTGCCGCCGCTGCTGGCCGGGGTGCTGCCGCGCCTGCGCCGGCTGTTGCTCGCCGGGCGCCGCCTCGACGCCGGACTTGCCGCCGGGGGCCTCGCCGGCGCACTGCGCCGCAGCTCAGTGCTGACCATTGCCGTCGCAACCGCGATCGGCGTCATGCTGGGCGTCGCGATCATGGTCGGCAGCTTTCGCCAGACGGTGAACGTTTGGCTGGGAGAGCAATTGCAGGCTGATGTGTTCATCCGTTCGGCGGATTGGGATCGTGATCGCCCCGCGCCGCTCGACCCGGCAGTAGTCGCGGCCGCGGTCTCGCTGCCGGGTGTGGCGGCGGTCGAGGCCAGCCATTCTCAGATATGGGAGTACGCGGGAGCGTCAGTGACAATTAATACGCGCTGGTCGCTGGGCGCGCGGAACTCGCGAACGCCGGTTTATCAAATGCTAGACGGCGCGGAGGGGCCGGCCATGGCGTCAGAGCCATTGGCGCGGCGGAATCACCTGCGGGTCGGGGAGCCGCTGACGCTGGCCGCTCCGTCGGGCCCGTTGACCGTGCGCGTGGCCGGAATATTTTATGACTACGCGAGCGACCGGGGTTTGATCGTGCTCGACCGGCGGAGCTTCGACCGCGGCTTCGGGCCGCCGGCGGTTACGGAAATCGGCCTCGATGCCGGACCCGGCGTTTCTCCCGCCACACTGAGCCGGAAGTTGGAGCTGAAGTTGGCGGAGGCAAGCGGCGGCACCGGCCGCCTGGCCACGGTCGTGAACGACAATCAATCGCTGCGGCGCGAGGCTATGGGAGTTTTCGACCAGACGTTTCGCATTACCTACGCCTTGGCTGCGATTACGCTGCTGGTTGCGATTCTCGGCGTCGGCAATACGCTGCTCGCGGTGGTGCTCGAGCGCGAGCGGGAATTCGCCATCTTGCGCGCGCTAGGCGCAACCCGGCGACAGGTGCGGAATATTCTGCTGGCGGAAGCGGGACTGCTGGGCAGCCTGGCGCTGGCGATGGGATGGGCGATAGGGCTGGTTTTGGCGGTGATTCTGGTTCGGGTAATCAACGTGCAATCCTTTGGGTGGACGATCCAATTTCATTTGCCCTGGGCGTTTCTCGCGCCGGCCTCGGCGGCGGTGTGGCTGGCCACGCTCGGCGCGGGATGGTTGCCGGCACGGGCGGCACAGCGGCAAGTGACGCCGCAGGCGCTGGCGGCCGAATAGCGAATCATGAAATCGGCACTGCACCTCATCGCTCTCGCCTGCTGCCTCGTGGCGCTGCCCGGCCACCATTGGCAGTTTCCGCGCGACGATGGCGCCCACCCCGACTACGCCACTGAGTGGTGGTACTTCACCGGCAATCTCACCCGCGCCGATGGGCACGCATTCGGTTTTGAGTTGACGTTTTTCCGGGTTTCGCCGGAGCGGTACTTTACCCATTTCTCCGTCTCCGATTTAGCGAAGCACAGCTATGTCTATCACGAGCGCGCCCACCGCGGCTCTTGGGGAGAAGCCGGCATGGCGCGGTGGGGAGACGGTGGCATGCTTTTGTGGAACGAAAATTGGCAGGCTAGTTTTAACGCCAGCGGCCCCCGCTCTTTGCGCGCGGCGTGGGGCGCGAGCACGCTTGACCTGTCGCTGGTCCCGGGCCCGCGCATGCTCAACGGTGACGACGGCTACAGCAGGAAGGGCGATGCGCAGGGGGAAGCGTCGTATTACTATTCGCTGCCGCATGTTGAGGCGACGGGCACAATTGATGGTCGCGCCGCGACTGGAATGGTGTGGATGGACCACGAGTTCTCGAGCAGCCAGCTCTCGCCGCAGCAGCGGGGCTGGAACTGGATGGGTCTGCACCTGGCCCAGGGCGATCTGATGCTGTTCGACTTGCGCCGAGCGGATGGCCGGCGCGACACGCACTCGTCGGGCACTTTTCTGCCTATTGGCACCAGCCAGCGGCAGCGTTTGCTGGCCGGCGACTTTCAGCTCACGCCGCTCCGCCGCTGGAATCGCTATCCAGTTTCATGGCGGCTGGTCATCGCCAAGTTGCATATTGACGTCACCGTAAGCGCCGCGCTGGATGACCAGGAGTTTCATGCGACGGCGCTCGGCGCCAATTATTGGGAGGGGGCGGTGAACGTTTCAGGCTCGGACAATGGCTCGGGGTACCTCGAAATGACCGGCTACGACAAGCCATTCAATCTATTGAGCGAGGTGGTACTCTGCCTCAATGCTTTCGCGACCGCTTTGGGTTGAACGGCTGGCTGCGGGCTGGATGGCCGGGCTGTTGGTGCTCGGCGCCTGGTCGTACCGGCTGAATACGGCTCCCCTATAATGCTTACATGACCGACGCCATTGCGCTCGAACAGATAACAAAATCTTACGGCAACGTGCACGCCGTGCAGGGACTGAGCCTCAACGTCCCGACCGGCAGCGTGTACGGCTTTCTGGGGCCGAACGGAAGCGGTAAAACGACGACCATTCGCATGATGGTCAACATCCTGGCACCGGACAGCGGAAGCATTCGCATTCAGGGTCAGCCGGGTGGCGACGGGATCAAGGATCTTATCGGCTATCTGCCCGAGGAACGCGGCCTCTACGCCAAGATGAAGGTGCGCGAGTTGCTCGAGTTCTTCGCCGCGCTCAAGGGCGTACCGGCGGCCATGACGAAGACGCGCGCGACGGGATGGCTGGAGCGACTGGAACTGGGGAGCTGGGGCGAGAAGAAGGTCAACGAGATGTCGAAGGGCATGCAGCAGAAAATTCAGTTCATCGTCGCGGTGATCGCCGACCCGCCGATTCTTATACTGGACGAATTTTCGAGCGGGCTTGATCCGGTCAACGCCAACCTGCTGAAGGACGTGTTGCTCGAGCTGCGAGCGCAGGGCAAGACGATCCTGTTTTCGACCCATCGCATGGAGGAGGCGGAGCGCATATGCGACCACGTCTGCCTCATCAACCGCGGGCAGAAAGTACTTGACGGCCGTCTTGCCGACCTGCGCGCGGCGGCGGGCAAGTCCACATTGCGCGTGGATTGCGCCGGCGACCGCGCCCTGCTGCGCCAGGCGCCGGGCGTGCAGCAGGTGGATGATTTCGGCAATTACGCCGAATTGCGGCTTGCGCCAGGGGTGCAGAGCGGGGCGGCGGCGGCCCAGATCCTGCGTTTCCTCGCTCCCAAGCTAGAGATCACCCGCTTCGAGTTGTTGGAGCCGACCCTGAATCAAATATTTCTCGACACCGTGGGCGCGGCGGCGGCGCCGGCGGCTGTCGGAGCCGGGAATTAACCATGAAACTCACTACCCTGATTCACCGCGAATACATCACGCGAGCCCGAACCAAAGGTTTTCTGGTGTTCACGTTTATCGTCCCGTTGGTGATGGCTGGATTCCTTTTTATGGAGTTCAAGATCATTGACGCCGGCAAGAAGGTGCATACAAGCATTGCCGTGATGGATCTGTCGCACCAGCTCTACCCGGCTTTGACCCAGGTACTGGACAGCAAGCAGTTCACGCTGCGGCCGGTGGAGACGGGAGGCGGCAATATCGCCGCGGCGGAAAGCCGCCTGCGCCAAGAGGTGCTCGATCATAACGAGGATGGCTACCTGGTGATTCCCGCGGACGTGGTCACTTCGCGGCAAGCCGAGTATCACGCCCGCAACACCGCGGCGTTGAGTGTGAACGCCGGCTTGCAAAGCCATTTACGCCAGGCGGTGAACCAGGTGCGCATGCAAGCGGCGGGAATTTCGGCCAGCCAAATCGCCGCTATGAACGGCGATTTCGACCTGCGACAGGTCAAGATCAACGCGCAGGGCGACAGCAGCGACAACGGGTCAACAGCAATGACGGCGATTGCGCTTGTAGCGGTGCTGTACGTAGCCCTGTTGATTTGGGGAGTGACAGTCATGCGCGCGGTGACCGAGGAAAAGACCACTCGAATTTCCGAGGTGCTATTGGCGTCGGTGGACCCGTTCACGCTCATGCTGGGCAAGATACTGGGCATTGTCACCGTGGCGTTCACCCAATTCGGCGTCTGGGCGCTGACATTGGCGCTGGCCAGCGCCTATGCTCTGACCATGGCCCACGCGGCCGGAACGCCGATCGGCCAGTATATTCCCAGCGTGGGCCCTTGGCTGATGGTCGTTTTCGTGGTTTTCTTTCTGCTTGGTTTCCTGCTGTACGCGAGCATTTATGCCGCGATCGGTTCGATGGTATCGAGCGACCAGGAGGCGCAGCAGACCCAGCTCCCTTTGACCATGATTCTGGTCGCGGCTGTGTATTTGGCGTTCCTGGTGATGGCCAGCCCTACCACCCCGCTCAGCGTGGCGCTGTCGATGATTCCGTTTTTTGCTCCGGTTTGTATGGTGATGCGGGTTGCAGTTTCGAACCCGCCGCTATGGCAGGTGCTGGTTTCCGCAGTGCTCTGCTTTGGGACGTTCCTGCTGTTTACGAAGATCACCGCCAAGATCTACCGGGTCGGAATTCTTATGACTGGCAAACGACCCAATCTGCCCGAGCTGTTGCGGTGGATCAAATTCGCGTAAAAAAAGCGGCGCTCCCAGGAGGTTGGGGACCGCCGCCAAGGTTGCTCTCCCGCAAACTAGAACTCGACGACGAGGGCACCAGCTTTAGTCACGAGCCGCACCAGCGCCACGCCAGCCTGAGTAGCATCGGTTTCGACGCGGCCGTGCCCGTTATTAATGTGGGTCCGGTTCTTTCTCGCGTCGAAGCTCCGGCGCATAGTTAAATTTCTCCGCTATGAGAAGAAACGGAAAAACCGCCCGCAGGAGCTCAAAAGGCGCAAAAAATTGGCTAACGGATTGGCTGTGTCTTGAGGTTGTACACGGCCACGGTTTCGTTGTTGGTCACGGCAAACAGCCGGGATTGGCCGTACATGGCCAAACTCAGGCTCCCGGCCATGGGTAATACGGTGGCGCGCATATCATTATTGCCGTAGCGGAGGATGGGGGAGTTGGCACGATCGTTGCCGACCAAGAGGTCGCCCGTATAGAGCAGGGCGAGGGCATGCGGCTGATCCAAGTGGCCATCGGGCGGGACGCGGCGCACCAGTTCAGTGGTGCCGGCGGCCAGTTCAAAGATGGAGTTGAGAAGGTAATCGGCGCAAAAGAGATTGCCGTCGACATCGTCGGTCATGGCCACGAAGCGATGCCCGCTAGCGCCGGGGTACAGTTGTACGACTTGGCCGGTGGTCGCGGCAACCATATAGATGGAGCCATCGAGGGCACTGGTGAACAGATTGCCGCCGCCATCCACCGATAGATTATTGTCGAGCAGCGTCTTGGAAGGGAATGTAGCGATGGGTTTGGGCACGCCATTCGTCAACGCATAAATCGTATGGTTGGCGGTGGAGCTAAAATAAAGCGTACCAGCCCCGTCCACCGCCGTAGCGCCACCCTCAAGCGGCAGACGGGCCAGGATGAGACGGCGCGAAAGGTCGGCCGGAATTTCATCCACAGTGTTACCGCGGGCCTCTTCCAAATAGGCGTTGCCGGCTCCATCGGTGCTGAGGCCGCGGGCTTCATCGAAACCGCTCATGATGCGCGGGGGGCGGGCAGTGGCCACCGGCACCCAATCGGTAGCCAGCGCGCCGCGACCGGAAATGAACTGGGTGTTGACGGTGTGATCGGACGCGTCGCGAAAGAGAACCGCGCCCAAGCGCCAGCCGCCGGTGGTGGGCACAAAGTCGACATGCATGAGGCAACTCGACCCAGCGGCAAAGTCGCCGGTGCAGTTGGCCGCGTCGCGACTGGTGAAATCGAGGTCGGGCATGCCCTGGGTTACGACTGCGACCGATTGCACATGCACACGGTCGGGCCAGAAAACGCGCAGGGGGAGGAGCGCGCCCGGCGGGCGCAGGGGCTGCTGCTGCGCGAAGACAATAGCGGGACCAGGGCGCGCGGGCGGCTGGGGTGGGGGCAGGACGGGCTCGCGCAATACGAAGGCGATGGCCGCCGCCAGCGCGACGGCGCCAATCAGTACCAGCAGGCGCCTGTGGCGGCGCAGGAACAACCGCGCGCGCCGCAGAAGCGGGGCGCGCATTTCGAGCGGCGGCAGGTGCTGGCGATAGCGCGCCAAGTCTATCATCATCGCTCCGGCACTGGCATAGCGCCGCGCCGGATCGCCGGCCAGGGCGTGCTCGAGAATAGCGGCCAGGGGCCGGGGCAACAGTGCCATTTCCGGGGGCAATTTGCCGGTCAGCATCTGGCCCAGCACCACTGCCAGAGCATACACGTCGCTGGCCGGTGTGACCGCCTCGCCGCGCAGCTGTTCGGGGCTGGCATAGCCGGGCGTAAACTGGCGCGCGCCGGTTTGCTCGTCACCAATCTGAGCGATGCCGAAATCCAACAATTTCACGACACCCTCAGCGCTTACAAGAATGTTGGCGGGCTTGATGTCGCGGTGCAGTACGCGGCGGCTGTGGGCGTATTCGACGGCGGCGGCGACTTGCGCGAACAGTTCGAGGATCGCTGCTTCCTTGAGGTGGTGAGCGCTGCAATACTGATCGATCGGCTGACCCTCGATGAATTCGGTCGCGAGCCAGGCGATGCCATCCGCCGTCGTGCCCCAGTCGAGCAGGGTGGCGACGTTGCCGTGCTGCATGCGCGCCAGGGAGCCGCGCTCGAGGCGCAAGCCGGCATGCGCATCGGAGTCGGAGCGCAGGAAGCGCAAGAGTTTCAGCGCCACCGGGCGATGGAACTCGTCGTCGGCGCGCTCGGCCAACAAAACCAGGCCGGCACCACCGCGCCCGAGCTCGCGCACGACACGGTAAGCGCCGATCTCCGTACCGGCCGGAACGCCGTCAGGATAGCGCTCGCGCCAGGCTGCGGGCCGGGGGGCGAGCTCGAAGGTCGCGTGGGTGGGATCGTCGTGCGCCGCCAAGAGCGACTCGAGCTCGCCGGCGAGTTCGGGCGACTCGACGCGGGCGCCTTCAATAATGTGCCGCCGCGTTTCCGGGTTCGCGGCCAGAGCCTCGCCGAACCAGATTTTCAGCCGCGCCCACTGCTCCGCCGTCACTTGACCTCAAGCTCGCGTTGCAGCCAGGCGCGGGCCATCGCCCAATCGCGTTTCACCGTTGCCTCGGAAATCTGTAAGTTCAACGCCGTCTCGGGAACACTCAGACCAATGAAGCAGCGCAGTTCCACGATTTGCGCCTGCTGGCGATCCCATTCTTCGAGGCGCCGGAGCGCGTCGTTCAACAGCAGCACGTCGATCCCCGCGGGCTGGGCCAGATCCAAACCGTCAAGGGTGAGGTGGGTGTCGCCTTTGCCCCGCTTCTGGCTTTGGCGGGCGCGCGCGTGGTCCACCAGAATCTGGCGCATGGCCATGGCGGCAGTGCGGATAAAATGCGCCTCGTCGGCGTAGGGGCGGGAATTGCCAATCAGTTTGAGATAGGCCTCGTGGACCAGCGCCGTCGCCTGGAGGGTCGCGGCGCCGGCGAAACGCCGCATGTAGGAATCGGCGAGACCGCGCAGGGTTTGGTAGGTTTCCGCAAAGGCGGCGTCCTGGGTGGGATTGGCTCCGGCGCTAGGCATAGGCAGTAGGGCAGTGCCTACTGTACACGAGTGGAAGAGATGCGGCGGAATTCATGGTATTCTGATGCCTAGATGTTCTTCAAGAGGGGATGTTCTAGGTATGAGTCGAACCGTTGATTTGGTCCAGGGGACGTTGGATCTTCTAGTTCTGCGCACCTTGGCGCTCGCCCCGATGCACGGCTGGGCGATTGCGCGCCGTATACAGCAGGTCTCGGGCGAGGTGCTGCAAATACAGCAAGGCTCGCTCTATCCAGCGCTCTACCGCCTGGAACGGCGGAAGCTGATCAAGGGCGACTGGCGCCAGTCAGAGACCGGACGCCAGGCGCGCTTTTACACGCTCACCGCCGCTGGTCGCCAGCAACTGGCGCAGGAGCGGGAACAGTGGGCGCGGCTCTCGAACGCGGTCAATCTGGTAATGGAAACGAACTGATATGGGTTTCTTTAATCGTCGCAAGAAATTCGAGCAGCAAATGGAGCGGGAATTCGCGTTTCACCTCGAGCGCGAAGCCGAGGCTGCGCGCGTCCGGGGCGAGGATGACGGAGCCGCGCGCCGCGCCGCCGCAGTCGCGCTGGGGAGCGCCGAACGGTGGAAAGAGGAAGGCCGAGAACAGCGCTCCGGCGCCTGGGGCAACGCGTGGGATCGATGGTCGCGCGACTTTGCTCTGGCCTTGCGCGGCATGCGCCATGCGCCCGGCTTTGCCGGGGCTTGTATTCTTATCCTGGCGCTCGGTATTGGGGCCAATACGGCCGTGTTTAGCGTTGTGGACGCGGTACTTCTGGCTCCGCTTCCGTATGCGCAACCCGCGCAGCTCGCCTATATGTGGTCCACGGAGCTGTCACAGCCCGCCAGCCAGAGCACCATGTCGTACCCGGATTTTCTCGACCTGCGAAGTGTGCCGGGCGTGGCGGGGATGTCGGCCTTCGCGGTCAACGATATCCCTATGACTGGAGTGGGGACCGCCAGTCATGTGCGCGCCGCCGCAATTTCCAGCAACATTTTCGACGTGCTTGGGGTTCGCCCGCAATTCGGTCGCGGCTTTTTCGCCGCCGAGGATCGTCCCGGCGGCCTGGACGGCCTTGATGCCGCCGTTCTCGGCGGCACGTTGGCGCGGCAGAAATTCGGAACGCCCGCGGCCGCGGTGGGGCGCCACATGGAGCTGGACGGCAGGCCGTATGTCGTCGTCGGCGTGATGGCGCCCGGTTTTCAGTTTCCGCTCGATGACCACGAGGATCTTTGGGTGACCACCGCGCCGCTGCAAGTCTCGAATGACGGCCGACCGATGACCGTGCAGCGCAGCGCCCATTGGATGCGCACGGTTGTACGCGCCGAGCCGGGCCTAAGCCTCCCGAATCTCGAACTTCATCTTCGTGCCCGCGCCGCCCAACTGGCGCGGCAATATCCCGATGACGATGGCGGCGCCAGCGTGCGCCTTACGCCTATGCTCGACACCTACGCCGCAAACTCACGCCCGAGCTTATTGCTGCTACTCGGCGCGGTGGGCTGCGTGCTTCTCATTGCCTGCGCGAATTTGGCTGGTCTGCTGCTGTGCCGCGCGGTTCGCCGCCGCCGCGAGTTCGCCGTGCGCGTCGCCTTGGGCGCGAGCCGGGGGGCCATTTTCCGCCAAGTGCTGTGCGAAAGCCTGGTGCTTGGCGTCGCCGGCGCGCTGGCGGGCATCGGCGCCGCCTTTGCGGGAATCCAGGCTCTGGTCAGGTTTGGACCGGCTGGCATGGTGCGGCTGGACCAAGCCCACCTTAGCCCCACCATACTCGCCTTCGCGCTGGCTCTAGGCCTAGTTACAGCGCTTCTATTCGGCATGTATCCCGCCTGGGAACAAACGAAGATTGAACGAAAAAGAGTTGGCGAAGTTTTGCAATCCGGGGCGTATGGCGGTAGTAGCCGGCAAGCTTGGCGGCGGGGCCTGGTGGCCGTGCAGTTCGCCATCGCCGGTTGCGTGCTTTTGACCGCCTTTCTGCTTCTGCACAGTCTCGACCGGTTAATCCATGCCCCGCTGGGTTTCGAACCCGATAACGTGCTGAACGCGACAATCAATATTCCGGACGCGCGCTATCCCCAGCCTGACCAGCAAGGACGCTACTTCGCGCGCCTCACCGATTTATTGCGCCAGGAGCCTGCCATAGCAGGCGCCGCCGCGGCGATGCCGACGCCCTTCAGTGGCAACAACATCGGAGTCAATTTTGATTGGCCCGATCATCCTGTCGCGCCGCAGCACCAACCACATACAAAATTCGGGGTGGTCACGCCGGGGTATTTCCGCTTGCTCGGGATTCCACTGCTCGCCGGCCGCGAATTCACGCACAGCGACACGCACGCCGCGCCCCAGGTGGCGATCGTCAATCAGGCTTTTGCGCGACAGTTCTTTCGCGGCGTCTCGCCGGTCGGACAACGCATACGGCCCGGCATTGATTCTTACCCGGGCGGCACGCATCCGGTACAAATTGTCGGTGTCGTAGGCGACGTGCGCTCGCTTTCGCTGCGCAATCCGCAAGGCCCAATGGTCTACGAGCCGCAGGCGCAGGTTCCCTTCGACGGTTTGATCCTGTTGGTGCGACCGCGCCCGGGCGCGGAATCCGCGGCCGCAGCGGCGGTAGGCCGCGTGGTCCATGGGCTCGATCCAGATATACCGCTCTTCGATCTCGCACCTTTGAGGGAACGGATTGCCGCTTCCGCCGCGCCGGAAGCCTTCGACGCCGCTTTGCTCGCGGGGTTCGCCTTTCTGGCCCTGCTGTTGGCCGCCGTAGGTCTGTATGCGGCGATGGCGCAATCGGTGGCGCAGCGGCGCCGCGAAATGGGCATTCGGGTGGCACTGGGCGCGACCCGCGCCAATATCGCGCGCGAGATTCTGGGCACCGGCCTCGCGATGTCCGCCATCGGATTGTTCGCAGGGCTGGGCGCGGCGCTGCTTCTCAACCGCGTGCTGACCTCGGCGGTCAGCGCCGATCTGTACTCGATCACCGCGCTCGACCCGGTGGCGTTCCTTGCGGCGCCAGCACTCTTGTTTTTGGTCGCAACCATTGCCTGCGCGCTCCCCGCCCGCCGCGCCGCGACAGCGAATCCGGTGACCGCACTGCGTTTGGAATAGGCCGCTGACGGCGTCCAGGAAGAGGCAACGCGGCCGAATGGCATGTTTCCACTCGTTCTAGGTCGCAATGCCGGTTTCGATCACATCGTAACCGGCCTGAACGTGTTCATCGGTGGTACCGAGAAGTCCTGCGGGTGAATCGACTGGCCAGAGCCAGTGTAAAGTTTGCTTGACATCAGTGTCAAGGTTGCTTTACATTGTTCAGGAAGAGGAATCCATACATTATGGCGATCTGCACTCCAAGTTGGCGATCTTTGAGCCGTCGGCGTAAGACGACGATGATGCTGTGTCTGGCGACCGTTGCCCTGATTGAGGCGGTGGACATCGCCGATGCCCACCATGCCGCCGCACTGGCGGGTCGGCTTCGCTTGGCGGAGGAAGTGGTTTTTATCGGCGTCATCCTGGCGTATGCGTGGGTCGTCCGCGACGCAGATGAATTCGTCCGCCGGAAGAATATGGACGCGGCTGCATTCGCCTTTATCACCGTGGCTATTCTAATTCCGGTCTTCGAAATATTGCAGCGGACCGGCGTGTTCAACGCCGGCCTCAAAGACGCCGAGGTGGCGGCATACCTTTCCTGGGCGGGAATCATGATTTTCTTTTGGTGGAGGTTCAACCGATGAGCGACTTTTTGAAATCCTGCACACTGACGCGTGTGAAAACGACCCTGGCCGGAGCGGCGGTCATCTATGCCGCCGGATTGTTCGATCTGTGGCATCAAGGCGGGGTGG
>JANWLQ010000134.1 GCA_025450725.1 Terriglobales bacterium | reverse complement strand
CGCTTGCGTTATTGTAGGCGCGGCTGCGGCGGCTGGGCTGGGCGTTGGGCTGGGCATTGGGCTGTACGCCGTATTGCGAACCATATTGGTCGCCATACTGGGCTTGGTTTTGGTCGCCGCGGCGGGCCCCGTTGTAATTTCGCTGCCGGCCGGCGTTGGGGTTGGCGGTGCGACCGTAGAAGCCGTCATCGTAGCCGGACTCGTAGCCGGTGCGGTAATCCAGGGCATAGCTCTGCTGATCGAGGCCCGAATTGCCATTCTGGCCGGCGGCATCCTGGTAGGCTTGGTGATCCTGGAAGTTGTACGCGGCCTGACTGCGATAGTCGTTCGCACCGTCGCGAAAACCGGCGTTGTAGCCGGCGTTGCGCGCGGCTCGCGCCTCCTGGGAGAGGTTTTGGTTCTGATATTGATCTTGATCCTGATTCTGATTGGGAACCTGGTTTTGATATCCGGTCTGCGCGCCCGCTCCCAGCGCGCACACCAAGCCGATCACTAGACCCCATTGCAAACGCATAGCCACCTCCGACTCTTGATAATTGAGATGCCGGCGGACAAACCCTGTTTGCATGTGGAGCCTAAACTAGAAAGGTTGCCTTTCGAAACGCCCAATACCGATCCGCGAACGCCTGTGTCGTCCACTCCCGGAGGATGGGCACCACTTTCCATTCCGGTGTTTCGCGACCGCTTTGTGGCCGCGACCATTTCGAGCGTCGGCACCTGGATGCAGGACACAGCGGGCACATGGCTGATGACGGTGCTCACCAGCTCGCCGCTGCTGATCGCGCTGATGCAAACCGCGGCCAGTTTGCCGGTGTTATTCCTGGGACTGCTGGCGGGCGCGACGGCCGACATTTTCGACCGTCGCAAGCTGCTGCTGCTGTGGCAGATCTGGATGCTGGTTAGCGTGGGCGTTCTCGCCGCACTTACCTTCGCCGGCCTGACGTCGGCTTGGCTGCTGCTCGGTTTCACGTTTTTGCTGAACATCGGTTCGGCCATGAACAACCCCGCCTGGCAGGCCATCATTCCCGAGCTGGTGCCGGCGGAGCTCATTCGCGACTCGGTCACGCTCAACGCGGCCAGCAACAACCTGGCGCGCGCGGTCGGCCCGGCGCTCGGCGGCTTGACGGTGGCCGCGTTTCAGCGCGTGGTCACTGGCGCGGGGACGGTGTTTTTGCTGAATGCGATTTCGTATGCGGCGGTGATCTGGGTTTTGTGGAACTGGAAGCGCACGGCGCTGTTCCGCTCGGCGCTGCCGGCGGAGCGCATCGCCGGCTCGATCCGCTCGGGACTGCGGTACGTGCGCTACGCGCCGACGGTGCGGGCGGCGCTCATCCAGGCGTTTTCGTTCACGTTTTTCGTGGCCGCGATCTGGTCGCTGCTGGCGGTGGTGGCGCGCAACGACTTGCACCAGGGCGCGCTCGGCTACGGCGTGCTCAACGGGTCGCTGGGCGTGGGCGCGCTGCTCGCCGCAACCATGCTGCCCCGCATTCGGCGGCACTTCTCGCAGGAGGCGATTGTCGCCGCTTCGACCGCTTGGATTATCGCCGCGCTGCTCATCCTGGGTCTCGTACCGCTGCCGGGGGTGGTGATTCCGAGCCTGATTCTCTCCGGCTTTGCCTGGACCAGCACCATGTCAAGCTTCAATATCGCGGTACAGCTCGCGGTGCCGCCGTGGGTGCAGGCGCGCGCCATGGGAGCGTATCTTATGTGCTTTCAGGGCGGGCTGGCGCTGGGTTCGGTGTTGTGGGGCGCCATCGCCGAGCGCGCCTCGACCGCCGCCGCCTTCATCGTGGCCGCCGCCGCGCTGGCGCTGAGCTATCCTTTCACCCGCCGCTTCCGACTGCCGCAGGGCGCGCCGCCCGATCACAGGCCGCGTCCGGCGCGGCCGGCGCCGCAGCCGGCGTTCGAGGCGGGCGTAGAAGAGGACCCGAGCCGCGCCGGACCGGTGCGGGTGACTGTGGATTACCGGGTTCCGGTCGAAAACTATGCCGCCTTCACCCACGCCATCCACCAATTGCGCGGCGTGCGCCTGCGCGACGGCGCCGTGCGCTGGGGCATATTCCGCGACCTCACCGACCCGGAATGGCTGAGCGAAACGTTCATCATGGAATCGTGGCTCGACTATTTGCGCGGACGCGAGCACGTCAGCCTGGAAGACGAACGGATTCGCGCCCGCGCGCTCGCCCTGCACAGCGACGGCGGGGCGCCGCCGAAGGTCACGCACCAGATCTACGCCCGCGAGACGGTTGATTGATTGGCGCGGGCCCCGCCCAGCTGCCGCCGGGCGCCCGCTTACGCGCTACACACAACAGCCGCTAGCCGCGGCCAACCAGCGCCGGCTAGCGGCTTCTATTTTGCATTCACGTCGGGCTGAAACAAGCCGAAGACGTTGCCGAAAGCTCGCCTCCCTTCGCTCCAACCCGCCGCGACTCCCCACCCCGCAACCCAAAGCGGTTGCGGGGGCCCCAGTCCGCGTTGCTACGTCGCTGCGGCCATCTCCGTGGAGATGGGATCGCGGGTGCGGCGGAATTCGATTCACGGCAGCGGGCCGCCCTTCGGAATATCGCGGCATTCCACCCCGATCTCCTCCCATGGAGGACTCGGTGGCTACCTCCGTTCGGAGTCGAGGAAGTAGCCCTGCCAGCAGACCCCCGGCACGGCGAATTTGCGCAAAGCTGTGCCGCCGCCCTGGGCAAGATTGACCACCGCGCGGGCGTCGAAATCGTTGATTTCAACCGAGCAGGTGAAGGCGGTCGTGCCCGCTCCCGCCGGCGGCGGCGGGGCCGGACGCGCGAGCAGACTGCCGCGAATGCCATTAGTATCAATTCGCCAATATTCGATGGGCGACCCCGCCGCGCGGGTAAAGCGCCAGCCGAAGACGTTTTCGTAAAACGCGCGCGCCCGAGGCGTTTGAGGACTGGAATTCACAGTAGGCGATCGAGTTCATGGCTCCCGGTGGTGGCGGTGCACTGACCCGCGCATTAAGGAATCGGGATTGGATAGGCTGTGACGACTAGTATTTTGAGATCTTTCCGCGGTGTGTAGTTCCAAAGGGTTGATTCGAATGTGGTGGGACTCGTCTGTTTGAGTCCACCGCTCCAGCAGGTTGATAGGATGTTCTTCGGCCTCAGCTTGTCCAACGTCAAATGGAATAAGCCGATGGGACCGTCCCAGTTTGTGCCTGTGGTGAGAACGTAATCCGTGGTGTGAAAAACCGCAGTCTCCTGGCAGGTTTTGCATTTCGGTAGCGCCGCAATCAACTCCTTCAACGCGGTCCTGGTGCCCATCGAAGGGCACGCGTCGGCCCTGAGGTCGTCGTTGGGATCGTAAGTGTAATCGAAATACGATCCCGTAATCGGCTCGTAACGCTGATTGATGACCACGGTTTTCCCGGGCTCAAATGTTTGCCGCCACCAGAACTTGGTACTGACACTCCAATCCGCGCTGCCGTCCTCCGCTATGAGGCGCTCTCGCTTAAGCGTCGCAAGTTTGACCTTGGGCAGCTTGTGAATGAGGTCGAACCCGACGATGCCTACGTTCAATGGCACGCCAACTCGCCGCAGCTCCGCGGTGACATCACGGCCGTCGGTTCCCGCAAAGGCGCGTTGCTCAACTTTGAGCGCCACGGGCTCGCCATTGACGACGGTCTTGAACCCGACAAAGTTCACCGGGTCTTTCTCAATGCTTCCGATCATGGCATTGTACAGAAACTCTTGATTTATGTCGGGCAGCGGAAAGGCGACGATTGTGGTAATCGGGGCGGAACTCTCGTTCACGAACTCAAAATGAATGCGAACCCGGAGGGGGCTTATGTATAGGTCCTCACGATTCATGCGGATGTGGTCCATGTGTTGAAACACAAGTCCGCCCATGCCGATGGTTGCCGCCGTGTCATCGGGAAATCCAGAAACAGACAACGCCAACACTGTCGCGACCACAAGAGCTGCGCGCGCAGTCCCGCTCACCAAACGTAATCGCATCCGAAGCATGGGAAAAAACTGGGGTGAGTGGAGGGAATCGAACCCTCGACCACTGGAGCCACAATCCAGCGCTCTACCAAGCTGAGCTACACTCACCGCACGGGTAGGACCGCACTTTTGCGGCTCCGACCAGTATACGCTACCACCGCCGGGCCACGGCGGTCGCGACGGCGCGCAACAGATCGTCGGGCGTGGCGC
The DNA here is from genome assembly GCA_025450725.1 of Terriglobales bacterium. Classification (GTDB taxonomy): domain Bacteria; phylum Acidobacteriota; class Terriglobia; order Terriglobales; family SCQP01; genus SCQP01. Next base: position 1,796 of record JANWLQ010000134.1, on the reverse strand, counting down.
TGTCGGGGAGCGCGGTGCCGTTGATGAGCACGAGCGGCGTGCAGGTCAAGTGGTCGCGCAGCATGTTTCCCGCTTTAGATGAACACGCGGAGGTCGCGCAAGTTGTTGCTGGTGGGGCCGGTCACGACCAAATCACCGATGGCTTCGAGCAGCGGCGTGGCATCGAAAAGCGCAAGGGCGCGCCTGGGATCGTGGCCGAGGCGGCGGGCCCGGGCCCAGGTGGTGCCGTCCACCAGGGCGCCGGCGGCGTGGCTGGAGCCGTCCACGCCGTCGGTGCCGGCGGAGAGAAACTGGAAGGGCTGGCCCTGGAGAATTCCCGCCACGGTGAGCGCCAGTTGTTGGTTGCGTCCGCCGGTGCCGGGGCTGGGCGGCAGCCGGACGCGGACTTCGCCTCCGGCGATCAGGCAAGGCCGCGCATGCCGTGCTCGCAGCTCGCGCCAGCGCGCGCTTAGATATTCGGCGGCCGGGGCGCACTCCAATTCATCGGCGCTTGCGTCCACCACGACCGGAGCATAACCCTCGCCAGTAGCCAGTTCGGCGGCGCACCGGCAGACGTCGGCGTTGGTCGCGAGCGTATGGCATTGCGAGCGCGCGAATACACCGCTAGTTGGCTTGGGCGTCTCACCCAATTGCAAACTGTGCTGGGGCAGCCATTGACGGACCAAGCGCTCGGCATCGGCTTGGCTCGATGGATCGGGCAGCGTCGGCCCGGATGCGACCTGCGACAAATCGTCGCCCGCTATATCGGAAAGCACGAGCGTCCATTGTTCGACCGCGCCGCCGGCGGCGGCGGCGAGTTGGCCGCCCTTGAAGCGCGAGGCATGCTTGCGGATCACGTTCATGGCCGCAATCGGCGCGCCACAGCCGACCAGATCGCGGTAGAACGCCTGCAATTCGGCCAAACCGAGCTGCCGCGGCAGTTCGGCCAGTGCCGAACCGCCGCCGGAGATGAGCGCGACCAGGCGCGCGGGTTCCGAGTCCGCCGCCAGCGCGCGCGCGGCGGCCAGCATCGCCTCGGCGGCGGTTAAGCTTTGGGAGTTGGGCAGCGGATGCCCGCCGCAAAACGAGTGGGTGGAGGCATCCGTCGCGGAAGGCGCGGCCGGCGCGCCAGGCGCGGGGTGCGGCGCGGACACGTATGTCGGCCAGGGCGGAAGACCAGCGGAGCGCCAGCCGGCCAGCATGGGCGCGGCCGCTTTCCCCAGCGCAATCACCAATCCGGCGCGCGGCGGAGCGGGGGAGGCGCGCAGCAATTCAACGGCCTTGGCGCGGGTCAGCCGCTCGGGTGAGAGCCGGGTGAGTGTCGCCTCGAGGATGGCAGACCGCGCGTGCCGCGGCAGGGTGCCCTCTCAGCCGGCCGGCGTGCCGATGCGGCGGTCAAGATCGGCGACGAGTTGGGTAATGAGCTCGGCGATGCGGCGCCAATTGTCGTCCTTCTCGGCTTTTTCGATCTCGCCCAGAGCCAGCTTCAGGCTGCTGACGGCGGTGGTATGGTCGAGGGCGACATCGCGCAACGCCAGGCGAGAGGAGCGCAGGCGCGCGGCGCGCATGAGCTTGCCGGGGGTCGAGGTGCCCTCGCGTTCATAATCGGCGATTTGGGTGCGCACCGCGAGCAGCGCCGCTTTCCTGTTGTTGGACTCGACTGTCTCCCCATCATTATGCCGGATACACGGTTCTACTCAGGCATGATATTTGCGGAAGGCTCGGGCTCGGGTGGCGCGACCAACAAATCGCGCAGCTGCACGGTGAGCTCGTTGATGCGTTGCAGGCGCAGGGTGAGGGGCGCGGCCAGGCGGCGG
>JANWLQ010000133.1 GCA_025450725.1 Terriglobales bacterium | reverse complement strand
GCTCGCTGCTGGCGTCAGAGGCAACGCCGATGCCGATGGCGCAGGCGGAGCTGCTGCGCGACCCGTTTCTGCGGGCGCTGCTGGAGTTCGTGCCGGCGCTCGCGCCACGGCAGTTGCAGCAGCTTTTGGCGGTATCGCGACAGTTGGCGGCGTCAGGCGCGGCGTAGCTCGCGGGCGCGATTGATCAAGTTGGTGGTCGAGTAGCCGGCGGCGAGAGGGATGCGCACCACGCGTCCGCCGGCGGCCACGACCTCCCGCTCGCCCACCACTTCGCCTTCGCCCCAGTCGGCACCCTTCACCAGGACGTCGGGGACGAGCGCGGCAATGAGATCCCGCGGCGTGGGTTCGTCGAAAAAGGTTATGTAATCCACGGCTTCCAAGGCGTCCAGTAATTCGGCACGTTCCTCTTGATTGATGACCGGGCGGCCGGCACCCTTGTTGGCGCGCACACTGCGGTCGGTGTTGATCGCCACGACCAGCGCATCGCCCAGAGCGCGCGCGGCTTCGAGCGATTGAATGTGGCCGGGATGCAGCAGGTCGAAACAGCCGTTGGTGAAGACGAGCTTTTTGCCCTCGGCACGCAGCCGCCCCCGCTCGATGGTTAACTGACGCCAGTCGGCGACAATCATCCTCGCGCCTCGGTGAGCAGCTCGGCCGCCGCCTGGTCGCGACCGAGGACGCTGATCTGCACGCCGGCAATGCGGTGGCGCAGGCCGCGGATCATTTCCTTGGCGATCTCCAGGCCCTCGCGCTTGCCGGCTTCGGCGGAACGGGCGGCGCGCATGCGTTCGAGCACGGATTGGGGCACCTGGACCCGGAGTTCGTTCTGCATGAATTCGGCCTGGCGCAGGCTGGTGAGGGGCCAGATGCCGGCGATCATCGGAATTTTGTGGTCCGCCGTATCGGTCAGAAAACGCTCCAACAGCTCGAGGTCAAACACGGGCTGGGTGACGACGTAGTCAGCGCCGGCTTCGACTTTCCAGCGGAAGCGCTGCAGCTCTTCCTGGTAACTGACGGCGCCGGGGTTGGCGCCCACGCCGATCAGAAATCCGGTTTGGCCGCCCACCGCGTTGCCGCCCAGGTCGAGCCCGCGATTCAGGTTGCGCACGAGGTTGGTGAGGCCGATGGCGTCCACGTCAAAGACGGCGGTGGCGTCGGGGTAATTGCCCAACTTCGGCGGATCACCGGTAATCAGGATGAGATTGCGGAGGCCCAGGGCGTAGCCGCCGAGGAGGTCCGACTGCATTGAGATGACGTTGCGGTCGCGGCAGCAGTAGTGCAGCACGGGCTCGATTGCCAGCTCGCGCCGCATCATCACCGCCATGGCCTGATTGCTCATACGGGCATTGGCGCGGGGGCCGTCGGGAATGTTAATTGCGTCGGCGCCTTGCGCCTCGAAGAAAGCCGCGCTCTTGATCTCCTTGGCGGGGTCGCTGCCGCGGGGCGGCAGGATCTCGACGAGGGTGACAAACTTTCCCTGGGCCAGTTTGGCGCCGAGCAGCGAGCGCTGGGCAGGCGGAATCGGCGCGCATTCGCGCGCGCCCTCGGCGGCGGCAGTGCCGATGGGAGTGCGCCGCTTGCCGGGGGCGGTCGAACGCACATAGTTGCGGATCCACTTAATGTGGTCGGGCGTGGTGCCGCAGCAGCCGCCGACAATCTTGGCACCGGCGGCGATGAATTGGCGGGCGTAGTCGGCGAGGTACTCGGGCGAAACCATGTAGAGGTTGCGTCCGTCCACGCTGCGCGGCTTGCCGGCGTTGGGCTGGGCGATCAAGGGGCGGGTTGTGGCGCGCGCCATTTGCTCGAGCGCCTCGAGGATTCCGACCGGGCCGCCACTGCAGTTGATGCCGATTATGTCGGCGCCCCAGGCTTCGAGCTTGCGGGCGGCATCGGCGGCCAAGGTGCCGTCGAGGGCGCGTCCCTCGTCGTCAATTGTAATTTGCGCGACCACCGGGAGGGCGCAGGCTTCGCGCGCGGCGTAGATCGCCTCGCGCAGCTCCGGCAACTGGCCGAAGGTCTCGAGCATGAGCAGATCGGCGCCGGCCTCGGCCAGGGCGGTCACCTGTTCGCGAAAGGCGGCGCGCGCTTCGGCGAAACTGAGCTTGCCCAAGGGTTCGAGGTAGACGCGGAGCGGGCCAATGGCGCCGGCCACAAGGCCGTCCTCGCCGATACAGGCGCGGGCGAGCTCGACTCCGGCGCGGTTGATGGCCACCAGCTTTTCGCGCAGGCCGTAGGGTTCGAGCGCGAGGGCGTTGGCGCCGAAGGTGTTGGTCTCGATGATTTCGGCGCCGGCATGCACATAGGCCTGGTGAATCTCTTTTACCGTCGCCGGCTGGGTCAGGTTGAGCTCGTCGAAGCAGCGGTTAATAAAAACGCCATGTGTGTAGAGCATGGTGCCCATGGCGCCGTCGCAGACCAGCACGCGCTCGCGGACCTGTTCGAGAAAGGGGGTCTTCACGCTTCAGCCTCCTGGTCCAACTCCTGCTGCGGGCGCAGCAAGGGGAACAGAATCACATCGCGGATTGAGCTTGAGCCAGTGAGCAACATGCACAGGCGGTCAATGCCGATGCCCTCGCCTGCGGTCGGCGGCATACCGTACTGCAGGGCGCGAATGTAATCCTCATCCACGGCGTGGGCCTCGGCGTTGCCCGCCTTGCCCAGCGCCAACTGCTGTTCGAAGCGGCGGCGCTGCTCGTCGGGGTCATTGAGTTCGCTGTAGCCATTGGCGATCTCCATACCGCCAGCGTAAATCTCGAAGCGCTCGACCCAGGCGGGTTCGTCCGCCTTGCTCTTGGCGAGTGGCGATACCGAACGGGGGAAATCGTAGATGATGGTCGGCTGGACGAGGTGGGGCTCGGCCAGGTGCTCGAAAAGCGCGACGAGCCCGGCGCCTTCACCGGCGGCGCGATCGTAGACCATGCCACACGATTGGAGAATCGCAGCCTCTTGCGCGGGGTCGTGAATCGCGTCCGGGCTGGGAGCGGCGCCAGCACCGGCGGGCCAAAACTTAAGAATGGCGGCGCGGAGGCTGAGCCGCTGGCAGTGGCCGAAATCAATGTTCGTGCCACGGAACTCGATGGCGGTCGAGCCCGCCACGCGGCGCGCGGTCTGGGCCAGGAGCTGTTCGCTCCACGCCATCAGCACATGGTAGTCGCTGTAGGCTTCATAAAACTCCAGCATGGTGAATTCGGGATTGTGCTGGGTCGAGATGCCCTCGTTGCGGAAGTTGCGATTGATCTCAAATACCCGATCCAGGCCGCCGACAACGAGCCGCTTCAAATACAGCTCGGGCGCGATGCGGAGGTAGAGCGGAAGATCGAGGGCTTCGTGATGGGTGGTAAACGGGCGCGCCGCCGCGCCCCCGGCCAGCGGCTGCATCATCGGCGTTTCAACCTCGATGTAGCCCCGCGCCTGGAACTGTTCGCGGAGGCACTCGACCATGCGCGCGCGCTTGATGAAGACCTGGCGTACGTCGGGATTCACCAACAGATCGAGGTAGCGCTGGCGGTAGCGCAACTCGACATCTTGCAAGCCGTGCCACTTCTCAGGCAAAGGGCGGAGGTCCTTGGCCAGGAATTCGATTTTTTCGGCGTGCACCGTCAGCTCGCCGGTGCGGGTTCGGAATAAGTAGCCATCCACGCCAACGAGGTCGCCGAGATCGAGCGACTTCCAGAGGGCGAAGGTGTCGGCGTCAACGCCATCTTGCCGGGTATAAACCTGCAGCCGCGCGCCGTCTTGGAGCAGGTGGGCAAAGCCCGCCTTGCCATGGGTGCGGAGCGCGATGAGGCGTCCGCAGACGCGCACCTTCGGGCGCGAGGCTTCGAGCTGCTCCGTGGTGTCATTGCCGTGCTCGGCCAGCAGTTGGGTGAGGCTTTGGCTGAATTCGAAGCGGTGGGGATAGGGCTCGAGGCCAGCGGCGCGCATCGCCTCAAGCTTCGCCTGCCGCTGGTGCATGATTTCGAGATCAAGAGACATGAAGATATTGATTATATAAGGACGGGCTTGACGAGGCTCGCCTCTCTTTGCTCCGACCCGCCGCGACTCCGCGATGCTACGTCGCTGGTACCGGTTTGGGGGATGGCGACGCGAAGATCCGCTGAGTTCGCTTCGGGCAACGGGACCAGCCGCTGCCGCGCAAACCCGCCCCGCCGAATTGAGGTCGTTACGCGGTTACAGCGTTGGTTAGCTTGCCGTCTTGCAGGTATTCCTTGATTTGGATGGCGATGGCGGTGCCGACGCGTTCCTGGGCTTCGCGGGTCGAAGCGCCGAGGTGGGGGGTGGCGATCACGTTGGCAAGGCTGAAGAGCGGCAGCGGGCCGGGGGGCTCGTTGCGGTAGACGTCGAGCGCGACGCCGCCGACCTGCCCTGATTCAAGGGCGCGAGCCAGCGCCGCCTCGTCTATGACTTCGCCGCGAGCGCAATTGATTATTTTTACGCCGCGCTTCATTTGCGCGAATGTGCGGTCATTGAACAGATTCTGGCTTTCGGGCGTCAGTGAGACGTGCAGACTGATGTAGTCGCTCTGCGCCAGCAACTCCTCGAGCGGCACCATGGCGGCACCGGCCTCGCGCGCGGCTTGGAGGCGTGCGACGGGATCGTAGGCGACGATAGGCATATCAAAGCAGCGGGCGCGGCGGGCGACCTCGACGGCGATGCGTCCGAAGCCGACCAGGCCGAGCGTCTTGCCGGAAAGCTCCGTGCCCTCGAGCGATTTCTTTTCCCACTGGCCGGCGCGGGTGGTCTGGTCGGCGCGCGGAATCTGCCGTGCCAGCGCCAGCATCAAGCCCAGGGCGAGCTCGGCGACAGCGACCGAACTTCCGCCAGGTGTGTTCATCACTACGATTTTGCGGGCGGTGGCGGCGGCGACATCCACATTGTCAACCCCGACGCCGGCGCGGCCGATGACGCGCAGCTTGGGCGCGCCTTCGAGCAGGGCGGCGTTCACCTTGACGGCGGAGCGCACGATGAGCGCGTCGGCGTCGACGAGTTCGCGCGCCAACTCGCCGCTGGCGACCGCGGCGGGGGTGAGCTGCACGACGGTGAAGCCGGCGGTTTCCAGCACGTCAATGCCACGCTTTGAAATTTTCTCGGGTACGATGACCTTCATGCCTTGGCCTTCGCAGCCTTGTCCTGGGCCAAATAGAAGCTCTGGGCGGCGCGGACGCCGGCGCCGAGCTTGGCCGCATCGAGCGCGCCCAATTGGACCAGCACGATCTCAAGCTGCGCGATCAGCGAAAGGGTTTCGGCGAAGTCGTAGTAGCCGAGGTGGGCGACGCGGATCATGGCGCCCTTCATCTCGCTCTGCCCGTTCGCCACGACGCTGGCGAATTGCTGGCGCAGCGCCTTGACCACCAGCCCGGAATCGAGGCCCTGGGGCATGGCGATGGCGGTGAGGGCGCCGGAAGGCTGTCCGTTGCCGAAGCGCTTCAGTCCGAGGGCGTCGAGGGCGGCGCGGGTGGCGGCGCCGAGGGCCTCGGCGTTGGCGGTGAGGCCGGGGCGCCCGCCCAGTGTCTCGATGTATTCCAACGCGGCAGGGAGCGCCGCGATCAAGCCGATCGCCGGGGTGAAGGCCGATTCGCCTTGGGCCTGCGATTTGCGTTCGCGGCGCAGGTCGAAGTAAAAGCGCGGTGTCTTGCTGGTCTCCATCACCTTCCAGGCGCGCTCGCTGACGCTCACATAAGCGAGGCCGGGCGCCATCATCACCGCTTTTTGCGAGCCGCCGACCACGATGTCGAGCTCCCAGGCGTCAATGTCGAGCGCCTGCGTGCCGACGCCAGTGATGCCGTCAATCAAAATCAAAATGTCAGGGCGCTCGGCGCGGGCGGCGCGGGCGATAGCGGCAATGTCGTGCTTGGTGCCGGTGGATGACTCACTCGCCTGGATCATTAACACACGGGGCGCATTGGCGCCGCCGCACCGGCCCTTGACGTGGCTGGCGTCGAAGCTCTCGCCGTAGGGCAACTGCACCAGGTCCACCGACATGCCGTAGGACTCGGCCAGCTTTTGCCAGCGCTCGCCAAATTTGCCGGCCGACATCACCAGAACGCGATCGCCGGGCGAGGTCAGATTGGTAAGCGCCGCCTCCATGCCGCCGGTGCCGGAGCAGGCGAGGAGAATAACGTCGTTTTTGGTTTCGAGAAAGCTTTGCAGACGCTTCAGCGTCGAGGTGAAGACGGCGCGAAACTCGGCGGTGCGATGGTGCAAAGACATCGCCGCCATGGCGGCCTGGGCCTGGGGCAAAAGCGCGGTCGGACCGGGCGTGAATAGCCGTTCTTTCTTCAACATGACTTCTAGGATACGGACTTCCCCGCAGGCGTGCAAGGAGGGTTATCCACCCAATAGCTTGCCCACTTGCGCGGGCGGCGCCGGGGAGACGGATGCGGCGCGCAGGTTGGCCGCGACGTGGGCGACGCGCGACATGCCGACCAGGCCGGCGGTCACGCTCGCGGTGGAGCGCACAAATTGCAGCGCCAGTTCGGCGTCGCTCGCCGCCGCGGGCAGAAAAGCCTGCAAGTGCTCGCGGGCCTCGGCCGGAAGCTGGTGCAAACGCCCGTTCATCAGACTGGCCGAGGCGATGGTATGCAACCCGAGGCGGAACGCCGCATTCAAGGTGGATACGAACGGCGGCTTGTCCACAGTCTGATTGAGGAGCGTAAACGCCTCGGGCATGGCCAGGTTGTAGGGCAACTGGATAAACCGGAAATGGTGGCTGTCGCCGGCAACCTCGCGCGCGGTGGCGACCATGCGCTGCAAGTCGAGAAACTCGACCGCATCGGGCGGAACGCGGAATCCACTCCAAGTAGCGGCACCATAGGCGCGGATGCGTCCCTGCGCCACCTGTTTTTCGAGCAGCTCGAAGGCAGCGCGGAGGCGGCGATAGAACTCTTCCCGGCTTAACTCGGCCTGCTGGGTTTCGGGATTATGAAGATAGAAGACGTCAATCGTTTGCAGGCCCAGATTTTCGAGGCTGCACTGAATTTGGTGAGCCAGGTACACGGGCGCCATGCAATGCGAGCGGGCGGCAACCTGGCCTGGCTGGATCAAGCCTGCGGGCAGGCCGGCGGGGAAATCAATGTAGCCGGCTTTGGTGCAGACCACCAATTCGTCGCGGGGGACCAATTTTTCGGCCAGAACGCGCCCGATCACGCGCTCACTGCGCTGGCGGCGATAGGTGATGGCGGTATCAATAAGATTGATGCCCCCGGCGATGGCGGCGCGCAGGGCGTCGGCATAGCCGGTGTCGGTGGCATCGTCCTCGTCGCCGAGGTAGGTGCCGATGCCGAGGGAGGAAACCAGGGCTCCGGCGGGGGCCGGGGCGGGCCAGCGCAGCTTGCGGAAGTGCTGGCAGCGGGCCAACTCTGGAAAGCGGGCTGCATAAGCGGCGGTGGTGTCATGCGCCGGGGTTTCCGGGTTGGAAACCGTGGCTAAGGCTGGCAACTCATCCATGGTCCATGCTAACGTACAACTTCCCCCTTTCCTGAGCGGAGGAGCCATGTCGGACGCAACCATTTCCATGTCGGGATCGCACCCCGCGCCCGCGCCGGCGCGGCGCACCGCCCTAAACGCGATTCACCGCCAATTGGGCGGCAAAATGGTCGCTTTCGGGGGCTGGGACATGCCGGTCGAGTACAGCGGCATCACGGCCGAACACCGCGCCGTGCGCGAGCGCGCGGGACTATTCGACGTGAGCCACATGGGCGAGATTTCCGTGCGCGGTCCCGAGGCGCTGGACCTGGTCCAGCACGTCACCAGCAACGACGCCAGCAAGCTCAGCTTCGACCAGGCGCAGTACAGCGGGTTGATGACGGCGCAGGGCACCTTCGTGGACGACCTGCTGGTGCACAAGTTCACCGACGATCACTACTGGCTGGTCGTGAACGCCGCCAACTGTGAGAAGGATTTCAACTATATTTGCCAGCAGAACCACTTCGACGCCGAAGTGGTGAACACCAGCGACGGCTATAGCCAGCTCGCCATCCAGGGTCCGGCGGCGATCAAGGTGTTACAGCCATTGACCTCGGTGGCGCTGGCGCCGATCAAATATTATTGGTTCACGACCGGCAAGGTGTTGGGGGTGGAGTGCATTATCGCCCGCACCGGCTATACCGGCGAGGACGGCTTCGAGCTGTACTTCGATCCTGAGCACTCCGAAAAAGTCTGGAATGGATTGATGGAAGCCGGCGCCGGGGTGGGCATGCTGCCCTGCGGGCTGGGCGCGCGCAACACGCTGCGCATGGAAGCCGGCATGGCGCTCTACGGACATGAGATTGACGACGCCACGACGCCGCTCGAAGCCGGCCTGGGGTGGATTACCAAGCTGGCCAAGCCCGACTTTCTGGGTAAGACGGCGATCGCCGCACAGGCGGCGAGCGGACTGCAGCGCAAGCTGGTCGGCTTTGAAATGATCGAGCCCGGCATTGGCCGGGATGGATATCCGCTGCTGCGCGCCGGCAAGCCGGTGGGTCAGGTAACGAGCGGCGGACCGGCGCCAGCGCTGAACAAGAACATCGGCATGGCCTACGTGCCGATGGGCATGAGCGCGCCCGGCGAGGAGTTTGACATTCAGATCCGCAACCGCACGGCGCGGGCCAAACTCATCCCGCTGCCGTTTTACAAACGAGCCAAATAAGGAAACCCGAACCATGCCTTATCCCGCCAATTTCCGTTTCACTCCCGAGCACGAATGGGTCGCCGTCGACGGCACACAGGCCAAGGTCGGCATTACCGATTACGCCCAGAAGCAGTTGGGCGACATTGTTTTCGTCGAGCTCCCCGCGGTCGGCGCCGAATTGGTGGCCGGGCAGGCGTTCGGCACGGTGGAATCGGTGAAGGCGGTGTCGGAGATCTTCGCCCCGGTGAGCGGCACGGTGAGCGCCATCAACAGCGCGCTGGTGCAATCGCCGGAGCTGCTCAACAGCGACCCGCATGGCGCCGCCTGGATGGTCGAGGTGAAAGTGGCGGGCAAGGCCAACGACAAGCTCATGGACGCGGCGGCGTACGAAAAATTCGTGGCCGAAGAAGAAGCGTCCCACTAACCGGCAATGCGCTATCTCCCTACTTCCGATCCCATCCGGCAGCGGATGTTGGCCGACCTCGGACTGAACTCGATTGACGAGTTGTTCAGCCATATCCCTGAATACTGCCGCCTGCAACGGCCGCTCAACATTCCCAAAGGCCAGGCGGAGGCCGACATTATCCGCTTCTTCCGCGCGGCGGCAGCGGAGAACGCGCCGGGCTTCACTTCGTTTGTGGGCGCCGGGGCTTATCATCATTTTCGCCCCACCCATGTAGATACGCTGATCAGCCGCGGCGAATGGTTCACCGCCTACACGCCGTACCAGCCGGAAATCAGCCAGGGGACGCTACAATCCATCTTCGAATTTCAAACCATGATCTGCCAGTTGACGGGGCAGGACGTGGCCAACGCGGGCATGTACGACGGCTCGACAGCTCTTCATGAAGCCTGCATGATGGCCGCGCGGGTCACCGGCCGCTCGGGCATGGTGGTGGCGCGCTCGATCCATCCGCAATACCGCCAGGTGCTGCGCACGCTCACCAGGTACCGCGATTTCCCGACCACTGAAGTTGGCTTCGGCACCGACGGCCGCATTGATGTCGCTGCGCTGCGCGCGGCGGTGAACTCTGGAACCGCGGCGGTCGCGGTGCAGAGCCCGAACTTTTTCGGCAACCTCGAGGATTGGGAACAGGCGGCGGAGATTGCCCATGGGGCCGGCGCGCTGCTGATCGCCGTCATCACGGACCCGGTGTCGCTGGGCCTGCTGCCGCCGCCGGAAGCCGCCGATATTGTCGCCATGGAGCTGCAGGGCTTCGGCATACCGGTCGGTTTCGGCGGGCCCTATGCGGGTATTATTGCCAGCCGCGACAAATTCGTCCGCAGCCTGCCCGGCCGGCTGGTGGGCGAGGCGCGCGACAGCGAGGGGCGGCGCGGATTTGTGCTGACACTCTCGACCCGTGAGCAGCACATCCGGCGGGAGAAGGCGACCTCAAATATTTGCACCAACCAGGCGCTGTGCGCGCTGATGGCGAGCATTTTCATGGCGACCTACGGCAAGCAGGGTCTGCGCGAACTGGCGGAACAGAATTTGGCCAAAGCCGCTTACGCGGCGAGCGCCTTCACGGCGGCGGGGGCGGAGGTGCTGTTCCCCTCCCCGCGTTTTCACGAATTCGTGGTGCGGCTGAAGCGTCCGCTGGCGGCGAGCAAGAGCGCGCTGAAGAAGGCCAAACTAATCGCCGGACTGCCGCTCAACGAGCATTATCCCGAGTTGGGCGAGGCACTGCTGGTTTGTGTCACTGAAATCATTACCCGTGAAGATATTGACCGCCTGGTGGCCGCACTATGAGCTCTTCGACGCCCCGCGCCTCGCGCCATATTGTTCAAAATGAAGATTTGTTATTCGAGGTCTCCTCGCCGGGCAAGCGCGGCTATCAGCTTCCGGCGCTCGACGTTCCGGCGGTGACGCTGGCGGCGGCGCGGCGCGAGATCCCCGACTGCCCCGAAGTGAGCGAGCTCGAGGTGATTCGGCATTTCACGCGCCTGAGCACCTGGAATTATGGCGTGGACACGGGCATTTACCCGCTGGGCTCGTGCACCATGAAGTACAACGCGCGGGTGAATGAGGCGGTCACGCGCCTGGAGGGCCTGGGCGACGGCCATCCGCTGCAGCCGGAGGAGCTCTCGCAGGGCGCGCTCCGCATCATGCAGCTCCTATCGGAGTATTTGCTCGAGATCACGGGCATGGATGCGATCACGCTGCAGCCGGCGGCGGGCGCGCAGGGCGAGCTGACCGGCATTTTGCTGGTGCGCGCGGCACTCACCGCCCGCGGCGACGCGCGCAAGAAGGTTCTGATTCCCGACTCGGCGCACGGCACCAATCCGGCGACGGCGGCGATCGCGGGATACACGGTTGAGAATCTCAAATCGAATCCGGACGGCACGGTGGACATGGCCAGCCTCGACCGGCAGATGACGCGCGACGTGGCGGCGTTGATGCTGACCAATCCGAACACCCTGGGAATTTTTGAAGAGGACATCCATCGCATCGCCGACCTGGTGCACGAGCGCGGGGGCATGCTGTACATGGATGGCGCCAATATGAACGCGCTGGTGGGGCGGAGCCGCCCGGGCGATTTCGGGGTGGATGTGATGCACCTCAACCTGCACAAGACCTTCTCGACGCCGCACGGCGGCGGCGGACCCGGGTCGGGACCGGTGGCGGTGAAGAAGACGCTCGAGCCTTATCTGCCGATTCCGGTATTACGGGTGAAGCGGGGGAAACCGGTGCTCGACTACCGCAGGCCGAAGAGCATTGGCCGGGTGCGCGCGTTTTACGGCAACTTCGGAATGTTCACGCGCGCGCTGGCTTACATCATGGCCAACGGCTCCGATGGGCTGAAGCAGACGACCGAGGATGCGGTGTTGAATGCGAATTATATTCGGCGCAAGTTGCAGGATGTGTTCGCGCTTCCCTACCCCACGCCTTCGATGCATGAAGTCGTGTTCAGCGATTCGATTCAGGCGGCGCAAGGCGTGCATACCGGCGATATCGCCAAGCGATTGATTGATTATGGCTTCCATCCGTACACAGTGTCGTTTCCGCTGGTGGTGCGCGGCGCCATGATGATCGAGCCGACGGAGAGCGCCAATCAGCGCGAGATGGACGAATTCATCGCGGCGCTGCGCGCCATCGCCGAGGAGTCGAAGAACACGCCCGAGCTCGTCACCGGCGCGCCGCACACAACGAAGATCAGCCGCCTCGACGAAGTCGCCGCGGCCCGGAATCCGGTTTTGCGCTGGCGTCCGAGCAAGTCAGAAGCGGCGCAAAGCTAGCGGTAGTTCGACCTCAGGATTACGCGCGCGATTGGCATTCGCATGCCGATGGACGGTGGCAGGCGACCAGTCCTGGGCCTGATCAGGGGTGACGCGGTTCGCAACGGCGGCGGGGGCGGGCTATTGGCCGGCGAGCCAGGCGGCCGAGGTGGACCCGTTGGTGGCCCTGCGCGGAGAATGAGGCTAGGGTGTGGCTGGCGACGATTGCAGGTACTTTTGGTACCAGGCGAGAATGCGGTTGAGGCGGTCGATTTGGTGTTGCTCTTCCTGGAAGCCGTGGTTTTCGCGCGGGTACTCGACCAACTCGGCGGGCGCGCCGTAGTATTTGAGTCCGCGATAGAGGCCGGTGCTTTGGCCCAGAGGGTCGGTGGTGTCGTTGATACCTTGCAAGATCAAGATCGGTGTGTGGGCGTTTTTTAAATAGGTCAGGGGAGAATGTTGAATGAAGCCATCGGACTTGTCGTAGGGCAGGCCCCAGAACCAACGGTCGTAGCTGGGGCCATTTTCGGTTTCGAACTCGGCCATGAGATCCACCATGCCGGCGCCACTGACCGCAGCCTTGAAGCGATTGGTTTGGGTGATGGCCCACTCCGACATGTAGCCGCCGTAGGACCATCCGCCGATGCCAAGGCGTTCGGGGTCGGCGATACCTTGTTTGACCAGATAATCAACGCCGGCCATAACATCCTTGTAATCGGCGCCGCCCCAGTCGGCGCGGTTCGATTCCAGAAATTTTTCGCCGTATCCGGTTGAGCCGCGAATGTTGAAGTAGGCGGCGGCGAAACCGTGGGCGGCGAGTAGCTGGCCCCAGCTCTCGATCGAATCGGACCAGGCGCCGGTGGGTCCGCCGTGAACCAAGATGACGGTCGGCCACGGTCCCGCACCGGTGGCGGCGACGGGCTTGAGCAGCGCGCCCTCGATCGCCATGCCATCAAAGCTCTTGAAATGGAAACGGCTCGGCGCGGCCAACGCATACTCGCTCCAACTGGCGTTGAAGTGGGTCGCCGCTTGCGCTGTGCCGTGGGCGGGGGCGAGGTAAATCTCGGGCGGCCTGGTCGCGGTGCCGCCGACGAAGGCAAGCATGCCATCACGGGCCAAGGCGACCGAGCGCGGGTTGGGAGCGGCCTCATCCACCGGGGTGGCGGCGCCGGCGGCGGTGATGCTATAGAGGCGGGTCTCAAATCCGTCTTCGGCATCGGCCAATAACGTTCCATCGGGGCGCCACTCGAGGCCGCTCATGGCGCGGTCGAGGCCGGAGGCGGTGAGGTCACGGCTGGCCGAGCCGGGCGGCACATCGAGCGCCCGAACCATCACGTCATGCGGGTTGGGACCCTCGCCGCCGGTGTAGGCGATCTGGGTGCCGTCGCGGGAGATCTGGAAGGCGCCGAAGGTACCCTTGGGGGCGTAGAGCAGGGTCATTGCGCCATTCGCGGCAACCGCGAAGAGCCGCTCGGTGTTGTCATCGCTGTCGGGGTGATTGGTGGCTGCGACGATGAGCCGATCCGAGTGTGGCACCCACTCGGCTTCACGGATGCTCCAGTCGGAACTGGTGAGAGCGTGCGCCTTCTTGCTGTCGGCCGCCGTGCTTGCCGGCGTAAAGGGCAGCAGCCAGAGCCGGGCGTTGCGGCCTTCGTGGTCAACCACAAGGGCATCGTCTTTATCCTTCTGTTTTTTCTCGGCGTCGGCCGTGGGCTCGTCGGGAGCGGTGAAGGCGATCTGACCGCCGTCGGGCGACCACTCGAAACCGCCGACGCTGCGTTTGCCCTCGGTGATGGGGTAGGCATCGCCGCCATCCATGGGCATGATGTAGATTTGGCGTCCCTCGTCGCGATTGGAAAGGAACGCGAGATAACGCCCGTCGGGAGACCAGCGCGGTGAGTCGTCCGACTTGGCCGAGTAGGTAAACTGACGCACCCGGCGAGAGGCGACATCCATGAGCCAAATGTGGCGGGGATGGTCGGTGCCCTTCACCGGCTCGGACACGACGAAGGCCAGACGCGCGCCGTCGGGCGAGAACCGAAGATCCGAGATCTGGTGTAGATTGAGCAACTGTTGCGGCGTCACCGGCTTGGATTGGGCCCCGGCCGCAGCGGCGAGGGAGATGACCAAGGCAGCAGTGGTCAGTGACAATTGCTTGAACATGGGCGTAGCGTAACACGAAGTCTTTTCAAGTGACCGCCGGGGGCGAACTCGAATTGCCAGTGCTCGAAGTTGCCCTCGCCTTGGTAATCATCAAACTCGACGGTGACGGTTTGGGCGTCGGCGCTAACCCTGGGCGGCGAGGACTTGGGGGCGATGGAGTGCTTGGCCTGGGTGATGATCCGCGGCTGCTCGCCGGTTAGCTGCAGGTACAACTGGGCCCAATCGAGCCAGGCGCCGCCAGTGGCGGGCGGCGGTCCGCTTTCCGCGCGGAGGGTGCGATTGAAGAGCGCGATGTTATGCAAGTCGAGCGGCTGGCCCTCGATGGACTCGAAATTGTAAGCAATCGGGATGAGGGCGAGCGGCGCGTCGGCAACGGCGGGCAGGATCGCCACCAGTTCCGACTCGGCGCGGTTGGCATCAGTCCACAGCAACTCGAAGGCCTGGTGGTTGCGCAACAGAGGCGTGCGCAGGGTGTGCACCAGCCAATGATGGAACCCGTAATCGTAATGATCCATGAGCTGATTCAGCGCCGGAGCGTGGGCGGTGAGAGCCGCCATTTCGCTCGCCTCGGCGCGGCCCCACATTGAACTGCGCGGCACGGGCGGCAGGGACAGTGCGAGGCTCACCGGCTTCCTCACACCCCGAATGGCTGCGCGGACGCGGAGAATTTCTCCCGCCGGACTGAATTCGAGGCCCCACTGCATGGGCGCAGTTTGCACCGGGTCGTTGCCGGTCAGGGCGAAATAGCATTGGGTCCAGTCATCCCAATCGGATTGCGCCCACTGCGCCGGCGAGAGGCCGGCCGCCAGCGCGTTGAAGATGGCGATGTTGTGCGGATTCTGTTCCGGGTCGCCAACCGCCGCCCCTTCATGGCGTAGCGGGATGAGCGACACCTCAGGCGAACCGGTACGGGCGACAATCATCAGTTCCTCGCCCGAGCGGCGCAGGCGCAGGGCGGTCCAGCTCCCGGTCCAGGGCGTGACCAGCCGGTCCATCTGCCAGAGGCCATCCATGGGCGGAAAATTATAGTCGGCGAGCACCGTGCCGGCGCCGGCGGGCAGGCCAGGCGCGGAGGCGGCGAGGGGCACCCAGGCAATCGTCTGCGCGGAGGCGGCCGCCGCAAGCGCGACGGCTATCAAAAAACTATTCCAGGCTCGCTTCCACCCAGGCGAGATACTCGGCGTTGCCACCGACAACAGCCGTCGCGATGAGCTCCGGCATTTCATAGGAATGCAAGCGGCGAATGACGGCTTCGACCGCAGGCAGGCGGTCGGCGACGGTCTTCAATTGGAGCGGGGTTTCGCAGGACTCCTCCAGATTACCGCGCCATCGGTACCGCGACTGCACCTCGGCGCCAATGGTGGCGCAGGCCACCAGCTTTTCGTCGAGCAAGGCGGTGGCAATGGCGCGGGCTTCCGCCGGGCTGGCGCATTGGGTTTGGATCAAGACGACCATGCCTTAAAATTAGAATTATGGCGCGCTGTCCCATTTGTCGCAAGCCGGTTCCGGAAGAGGAAGCCGAGTACCCCTTCTGCAGCCGGCGCTGCCGGACGATTGACCTTGGCAACT
>JANWLQ010000132.1 GCA_025450725.1 Terriglobales bacterium | reverse complement strand
TTCTGGGCCTCGTCAAGAATAATGAAGGCGTCGTTGAGCGTCCGCCCGCGCATGAAGGCAAGCGGCGCAATCTCAATTGCGCTGCGCTCCAGCAGGCGCTCGACCCGCTCCGGCTCGACCAGGTCGTACAGCGCGTCGTAGAGCGGGCGCAGATAGGGATCGACTTTTTCCTGCAGCGTGCCGGGCAAGAAGCCCAGGCGTTCGCCGGCTTCCACCGCCGGGCGCGCCAGTACAATGCGGCTGACCTGCTTCGAGTTGAGCGCGGCGACCGCCATGGCCACGGCGAGATAGGTTTTGCCGGTGCCCGCCGGACCTACGCCGAAGACCATGTCGTGGTTTTCGATGGCGTCTAAATAGCGGCGCTGGTTGACGGTCTTGGGCTGCACCACTTTCTTGCCGAACGAGCGCTGCTTACCGCTGCGGGCGAGCGAGGCCAGGCTCGACTGCGGGTCGTCCACCACCATCTGCACCAGGCTGCGCAGGTCGCCGTTGGGGAACTGCATGCCCTCGGCGTGCAGCCTTGCAAAGTCGGAAAAGATTTCCTCGACGCGTTTGACGCCCGCTTCCGGGCCCTCGAGCTCGATGGCGTGGGGGCCGAGTCGCACGCGAACTTGCAGGCGGCTTTCCAGGAGGCGTAGATTTTCGTCGAGCGTGCCGAATAGGCTCTCGATGCCGGGACTGAACTCGATGGTTCTAGTCATGAATTACTTTAGGCTCAGACTACACCATTCCCTTGGGGCTTGACCAGCAGGGATTGGCGTAGTTGGTCTCGCCCGGCGTTGGTGACTGAGGAGAAGGCCAGCGGCTGGGCGCCGAAGGACTGGGTAAGCCGTCGCAACGCGGTGGGGAGCTGGTTGCCACTGAGACGGTCGCACTTGGTTGCGACCACCAAGCTTGGGATTTGATGGCCCCGCAACCAATCATGCAGGTCGAGGTCGAGCGGCTGCGGGTCGAGCATGGAGTCAATCAGCAACACTGCGAGAGCCAAATTGGGGCGTTCTGCCAAGTAGGGTTCGATCAGCGCTCCCCACTTCTCCCGTTCAACCCGGGAGACTTTGGCATAACCATAGCCGGGACAATCGACGAGCCGCAGTTTGCCGCTGTTGACGTCGAAGAGGTTGAGCAGGCGAGTGCGTCCGGGGGTGCGGCTGGTTTTGGCCAAACCTTTTTCGCCCGCGAGAGAGTTGAGCAAGCTGGACTTGCCCACGTTGCTGCGGCCGAGAATCGCGGCTTCGGGAATGGCATCCAGAGGCAAGTCGCTGATGGCGCTGCAACTCTTGAGGAACGCGACGTCGAAGCGCATTTACTGACGCATCGGCTGTTCCGGCCCGGAAGCGATCGGAACCTCATCGGCCGCGGCGGCGAGCTTGGGGATGGGGGATTCCAGCGCTCGCTCGAGCACCTGATCCATCGTCTCGACCGGAAACACCTGCAACAGGGCGCGGATGTTCTCGGGCAGGTCGGCCAAATCCTTCTCGTTGTCGCGGGGCAGGATGATGGTGGTAATCCCGTTGCGGTGCGCGGCCATCAGCTTTTCCTTGACCCCGCCGATGGGCAGCACCTTGCCCCGCAGTGTGATCTCGCCGGTCATGGCGACATCGCCGCGCACCGCGATGCGGGTGAGGGCGCTGGTCAGGGCGGTGGCCATGGTGATGCCGGCCGAGGGGCCATCCTTGGGAATGGCGCCTTCGGGCACGTGGATGTGGATGTCGAGATTGCGGTAAAAATCCTTGGGCAGCCCGAACAGATGGGCACGGCTGCGGATATAACTCATGGCCGCCTGGGCCGACTCCTGCATCACGTCGCCGAGCTTGCCGGTGAGCGTGAGCTTGCCTTTACCATCCATGAGCGTAACTTCGGTGGAGAGCATCTGGCCGCCGACTTCGGTCCAGGCCAATCCGGTGGCCAGCCCCACTTCACTTTTTTGTTCGCCGCGCGTGTCGCGGAACTTGAGGATGCCGAGATATTCGTTGAGGTTCTCGGCGGTAATGGTGACCGCGACCTTCTTTCCGTTTTTGCCCGCCTCGACCACGCGGCGCGCCACCTTGCGGCAGACGTTGCCGATTTCCCGTTCCAGCGAACGGACGCCGGCCTCGCGGGTATAGCCCATGATCAGGGTTTGCAGCCCGGCGGAGGAAAACTCCAGGTTTTTGGCGATCAGGCCGTTGGCTTTGAGCTGCTTGGGGATGAGGAAGCGACAGGCGATCTCAGTCTTCTCGACTTCGGTGTAGCCCGACAGGCGGATGACCTCCATGCGGTCCTGCAACGCCTGCGGAATGGTGTGCAGCACGTTGGCGGTGGTGATGAACATGACCTGCGAGAGGTCGTAGTCCACATCGAGGTAATGGTCGTTGAAGGCGGTGTTCTGCTCCGGGTCGAGCACTTCGAGCAGCGCGGCGGAGGGATCGCCGCGGAAATCAACGCTCATCTTGTCCACTTCGTCGAGCAGGAAGACGGGGTTGACGGTTCCCGCCTTCTTCATCATTTGCAGAATCTGGCCGGGCAACGCGCCGATATAGGTGCGGCGGTGGCCACGGATTTCAGCCTCGTCACGCACGCCGCCGAGCGACAAGCGCACGAACTTCCGTCCCGTGGCGCGGGCGATGGACATGCCGAGCGAGGTCTTGCCCACGCCGGGAGGTCCGACAAAACAGAGAATCGAGCCTTTCGGGTTCTTGACCAGTTGCCGCACGGCGAGGAACTCGAGGATGCGTTCCTTGATCTTTTCCAGCCCGTAGTGATCTTCGTTCAGCGTCTTTTCGGCGCGGGCAATGTTGCGGATTTCCGACGAGCGCTGCTTCCACGGCACCGCGATCATCCAGTCAATGTAGTTGCGCGAAACGGTGGACTCGGCCGACATGGGCGGCATGAGCTCGAGGCGTTTGAGCTCCTGCAACGCCTTCTCGCGCGTGGCCTTGGGCATGCCGGCGGCTTCGATCTTCTTTTTCAGCTCGTCGAACTCGCTCTTCTCGCCGCGGCCCAGTTCCTTCTGGATGGCCTTGATCT
The DNA here is from genome assembly GCA_025450725.1 of Terriglobales bacterium. Taxonomy (GTDB): domain Bacteria; phylum Acidobacteriota; class Terriglobia; order Terriglobales; family SCQP01; genus SCQP01. The sequence continues at coordinate 2,087 of JANWLQ010000132.1, read as the reverse complement.
TTTCGCCCAGGTAGTATTCGCGCTGCGCTTTCTCCATCTGGCGCTTGACCCGGCCCTGGATGGCGCGGTCCACGTTCAGTTTTTCGATCTCGACCTCGAGCACGTCGGCCAGGCGCACCAGGCGCTCGGCGGGCGAGAAGGTTTCGAGCAACGGTTGCTTGTCGCTCACCGGCAGGGTGAGGTGCGCGGCCATGGTGTCGGTCAACTGCGCGGCGTCGTCGGAGCGGACGGCGCTCAACATCGCCTCGTAGTTGAGCGACTGGTTCTGCTTGACGAACTGCTCGAACAGCCCCGTCACCTTTTGCATCAAGGCTTCAATTTGCGGATTGACCGACTCCGCGCGAGCGGCCGCGGTCTGAACTTCGGCGCGGAAAAAACCCTCTTCGACCGCGACCGACACGGTGCGGGCGCGTTCCAGTCCCTCGACCAACACGCGCACGTTGCCATCGGGCAGGCGGACGCTCTGCACCACATTGGCAATGGTGCCGACGTTATGGATCTGTTCCGGGCTGGGCTCGTCCACCTCGGCGTCAAACTGGGTAGCGAGGAAAATCTGCTTGTCCTCGACCAGCGCCGCCTCCAGCGCGCGCACCGAGCTGGCGCGGCCGACGACGAATGGCGTCATTTGGTGGGGGAAGACCACCATGTTGCGGATCGGCATCATGGGCAGCCGCCGCGACGTGGGTTGTGGTTTCTCGCGTGCCATTGATTAGCCGGCCTTTTCGAGGGTGGGCAGCGCCACTTCGCGCTTTTCCACCATCTCGCGGGTGACGACGAACTCGCGGACCCGGCGTTGGGTGGGCAGGTGGTACATCAAATCGAGCATCAGCTCTTCGAGGATCATGCGCAGGCCGCGGGCGCCCACCTTGCGGGCCAGCGCTTCGCTCGCGATCTGCTCGAGCGCCGCGTCGTCGAAGCGCAGCTTGACGTTTTCAAACTCGAACAGCTTCTGGTACTGACGCACCAGCGCGTTGCGCGGTTTGGTGAGAATCGAGATCAACGCGCCGCGGTCGAGGTCGTCGAGCACGCCCATCACCGGCAGGCGTCCGACGAACTCGGGGATGAGTCCGAATTTAATCAGGTCGCCGGGCTGCACTTGGGCGAGCAGCGCGGTGTCGCGAAGGCGGGCGGCGCCGGGGGTCGCGGCCGCAGTGTCCACCTCAGTGCGGAAGCCCATCGAGCGCTTGCCGACACGGCGGGAAATGATCTTCTCCAGGCCGACGAAGGCGCCGCCGCAGATGAACAGAATATTCGAGGTGTCCACTGGCGTGAACTCCTGGTGGGGATGCTTGCGTCCTCCCTGGGGCGGCACGTGGGCGACGGTGCCTTCGAGGATCTTGAGCAGCGCCTGTTGCACGCCTTCGCCGGAGACGTCGCGCGTGATCGAGGGGTTCTCGTCGCGGCGCGAGATCTTATCAATCTCGTCAATGTAGATAATGCCGTGCTGGGCGCGGGTCACATCGCCCTCGGCCGCCTGCAGCAGTTTGAGGATGATGTTCTCGACGTCCTCGCCGACGTAGCCGGCCTCGGTCAGCGTGGTGGCGTCGGCGATGGCGAAGGGCACATCGAGCACCTTGGCCAGGGTTTGCGCCAGCAGCGTCTTGCCGGTGCCGGTGGGGCCGACCAGGAGGATGTTGGCCTTCTGCAGCTCGACTTCGCTGCTGGTGCGGTTGCGGTTCATGTGCAGCCGCTTGTAATGGTTGTAGACGGCGACGGCGAGACGCTTCTTGGTGGCGTCCTGGCCGATCACGTATTCATCGAGGAAGGCCTTGACCTCGTGCGGCTTGGGCAGGGTTTGCGAGGCGCGGGCCTGCGGATCGGCGCGGTCGTCCTCGAGAATCGAGTTGCACACCGCCACGCATTCATCGCAGATGTAGGCGCGGGGATACTCGCTCGGGCTGGAGATCAGTTTGGCGACCGCGTCCTGGCTTTTGTGGCAGAACGAACAGCGCAAGGATTCCTGGGTTCCGGTTTTTGGCTTCACGATGGGGGCACCTTTTTTGAAGCGGTCAGCCTTGCTATTTGTGCTTGTAGATGATGTCGTCCACGATGCCGTACTCTTGCGACTGCTGGGCGTTCATGATGTA
>JANWLQ010000131.1 GCA_025450725.1 Terriglobales bacterium | reverse complement strand
TCTTCAGTCGGTCAGGATTAAAAGCTTCGCCTTTGTCCCCCACCTCCAACACCAGTGGCACCTCCGGACTCGACGCGAAGCGGCCTTTCATATGAATCCAGTCAATGGTACCGTCTCCCGGCCACAAGTGTTCGTCGGTGTCTCCGTGGTTATCGTGAATATTCGTGGACATCACACGGCTCGACAAAATGTCCCAACTTGCGGCAACGCCGCCGCCGCCGAAAAGCTCCGAGCGCAGGTGCGCATGACCGATGTCGAAGCAAATGCCGACGACGTCCAAGTGATTGCGATTGAGAAACTCAATCAATTTTTCCGGCTGGCTCAGCCCATTCGGAATATTTTCAACCAGGAGCCTCACTCCCGCCTGTTTGCAAAGCAGTCGAATTCTTTCCAGGCTGGTCAGCGCCCGGTCCGAGAGTCTCAGGTCCCACTCGATTCGGCTGGGGCCGATGTGCTGAATCAAATATCGAAACGGCACCCGTTCGCTGAACTCCAGTGCGCGCTGCACCTCGTCCAGAGCCGCCAAACGCAGGCGCGGGTCCGGATCGGCGATGTTGATGGCTGGCTCACCCGATCGCCCCTCTTTTTCGTCCGCATAGATGGGGCTGTGCATCGAATGCGCTTGCATTCGATTGGCTCCGAACCACGCCGCCAGGTCCGCCATCTGCGTCCGGTCGTGATAGTCAAAACTGGGCCGCGCGCAGAACAATTCGACCGCCTCCACCCCCGCTTCCGCCAGCTGGTTTAGATGGGTCGGCGTCAGCCGCTGCCGGCGGAACAAATGGGTGGATACGATACGCATGGGTGTCGTTCAATAAGCCAGCGCGGCGCCGTCCGCCCGCGGATCGGTTGCCGCCATCCGTAGCCCGGTTTTAGGGTCAATCTGAATCGCTTCCGCATCGCACCAACTGCCGCCCACCTTCAGCGGATAACCCATCTTGGCCAGGAGCGCCAACGTGTCCGGCGAGAACCGGCTCGGACCCTCGAAATAAACGTCCTCCGGCATCCACTGCTGATGGAAGCGGGGTGCGTCCACCGCCTGCTGCACGTTCAGCCCAAAGTCCAGCACGTCGGTCAGAACTTCGAAAACGGTGGTAATAATACGCGGGCCGCCCGGCGAACCCAGCACCAGCGCCAGCTTGCCATCCTTGCTCACAATGGTTGGCACCATTGATGACAACGGGCGCTTGTAAGGCTCAATGTCGTTGGCCTTCCCCTGGATCAGGTTGAAGCCGTTCGGAGCTCCCGGTTTCGAAGTGAAATCGTCCATCTCGTCATTGAGCAGAAATCCAAGATGCCCGGCCGTGACCCCCGATCCATAACCGAAGTTCAACGTATAGGTGACCGCCACAGCGTCTCCGGCTTCGTCCACCGTCGAGAAATGCGTTGTCTCGTCCGACTCAAAGCCGGGAATCGCCCCCGCCCCCACGTCCTTGCTCAAGCTGGCCTGTTCCGGTTTCACGCTCGCCCAGCGCTCCTTGGCGAAGTCCGGGCTGAGCAGTGTTGCCATCGGCACCTTCACAAAGTCCGGGTCGCCTAAGTACACGGCGCGGTCGGCCATCGCCCGCCGCTCGGCTTCAATTTCGTCGTGGAGCGCCGCCGCCGAATCCATGCCATGGGACACGAAGTCGGTGTTGTCCAGCATATTCAGCATTTCGACAATTGCCACGCCGCCAGAGGACGGTGGCGGTGAGGTCAGAATGTCGTATCCGTGGTACTTCACCTCCAACGGCTGCCGCCACTTGGCCTGGTAATGGGCCATGTCCGCGGCCGTGATCAGTCCGCCGTTGGCGGCTTCGAACGCGGCCAGCTCGTCGGCAATGCGTCCATGATAGAACGCGTCCGCGCCGCCCGCCGCAATCGCTTTCAAAGTGGCCGCGAGTTCCGGCTGCTTGAATACTTCCCCGACTTCATAGAACCTTCCGTCCCGCTGAAACACCCGGTGGCTGTCGGGGAAAAGAGCCAGGTTCTTCGCTCTTCGTAAACCATTCGCCTCCGATGTATCCAGCGCAAACCCGTCGCTCGCCAGTGCAATGGCGGGCGCCATATCCTGCGCCAGCGTCAACTTGCCCAGCTTTTTTTGTGCGCTCACCAGCCCCGCCACCGTGCCCGGAATCCCGCTCGCCAAAAATCCCTGGATGGAGCGTCCCTTCACGATGTTCCCCTGCGCATCTTGATACATGTTGGTGGTCGCTTTGCCCGGCGCTTCCTCGCGAAAGTCCACGAAAAAGTTCTGCCCATCCGCTTGCCGGATCAGCATGAACCCCCCGCCGCCGATATTCCCCGCGCTCGAATGCGTCACCGCCAGCGCAAATCCCACTGCCACGGCGGCATCCACCGCATTGCCGCCGGCTTTCATAATGGCGATTCCCGCCTCCGAGGCGTGTACTTCGGCGCTCGACACCGCCCCGTGCGCCCCTTCCGCCGGCAGGTGTTGCGCAGCCAATGCGGAACCCAATGCGGCCACGACTAAAAGCGAAATGGCTGTCTTTGGCATAGGGGAATGGTAGCAAGGAAACGCGGCACGTGGATTTATCGTGCTCAGCCGAATTCCGGCATGGCCGAATGATCCTCAAGCTGCCCCCAATTGGGTGGTAGACCACCGCCAATTGGGGGTAGACATCGTACGGTGTCCTTGATATTGTGTTATCTATGTCGCCGGCTTTCTACTCCGTTGCGCAGATTTCTCGTCTCCTGCGGCTCAAGCCCGGCCAGTTACGACGCTGGCAGCGTCAGGGCTTATTCCCGATGCGGCAGCGCCTCAGTTGGAACGATATGCAGCGCGCCCAAGTGCTGGCACGCTGCTCCGCCCGCATCCCCAATCGCCGCTTGCGCCAGTGCATCGCGGCCGCCTCGACACGTATTCCTGGGGTGACTGATCCCTGGCTCGAGGCCAGCTTTGCCGTTTTCGCCGGCCGCCTCGAAGTCCGTCATCGCGGACTGGTCATTGACGCTCTCAGCGGACAATTGCATCTGCCGTTTGGCGATTCCATCGCCGTCGTCAAGCGCGACGCCGTTTCGTCTCTCGATGACCCCGAGCAATGGTTCAAATTCGCCCTTTCCATGGAGGGCATGCCGGAGATGCGCCTGCAAGCCGCGGCCGCCTACGAGCGCTGTCTCGAAATTGACCCTGGCTTCACCAGCGCCCATATCAATCTCGGCACCCTCCGCTACCACGAGAAAAATTTCGCCGCCGCCGAAGCCTGCTACCGCGCCGCCATGAAGGCCGATCCCAACTATGCGCTCGCCCACTTTAACCTCGGCAACGTCCTCGATGAAACCGGCCGCATGGCCGAAGCGATTGTCGAGTACTGTCAGGCGGTCAAGCTCGCTCCCGGCTACGCCGATGCCCATTACAATTTGGCCTTGGCCTACCAGCGGCAAGGCCTCCATCGCAAGGCCGTGCCCCATTGGCAGCAGTATTTGGGCCTGGATAAGCAAAGCCCCTGGGCTCTACACGCCCGTACCCAGCTCCGCCAGACCCTTCAGCGCGATGGCTTAAAGCTGCTGAGCCGCGCCGGAACTAATGCCCGCTGACCACCACCGTCAAAGTGAATGACGCAGTCGCCGGCGGCCGGCAAAGCTGGTCGGTGCACGCCTGGTAATGTAAGCTCCCCTGGATTGTGTGCGTGCCCGCTGCCCCGGTGGCAAGTCGCAGCCGAACGGGAACCTTGCCCTCAAACACATCGAGAGCGTCGGCCGAGAAGCTGAATTTGTGCTCTTCCGGTTTCGGCCAATCCGTTTGCTTCAATTCAATCCCATCCGCCGGCGTCAGGCTGACCTCCGACGGAATTAAATAGTCCAACTTGGGGTGGTTCGACTGGATGTGATAGCCGGCGTCAATGGCCACGGTGACTGTGGCCTCTACCGACCCGTGCGCAGGGGCGTTGACCTTCGACGGCGCCTGCACATGCGCTACTCCCGGCGCGAAGATGAGCAACGCTGCCCACAGGAATGCGCTAAAGAATGGCACGGATGGCCTTGTCCAAGTCGGGCTTGCCTTCCAAACCAACCGCCCGCTCCGTTACTTTGCCCTGCCGATTGATGAACAAGGTGGTTGGCAATCCAAACGGGGTGCCATAGGTGGGCATCAATTTCGAATTATCCCAAACTACTTGGTAGTTCAAGGCGTTCTTCGCCAAATACTGCTTAACGTCGGCCAGGCTGGTGTCTTCCGAGACTCCAATGACCACCAGGCCTTGTGCCCGGTATTTGTCTTGCAGTTCCTTCCACCAGGGCAGCTCCACCGCGCACGGTCCGCACCAGGTCGCCCAGAAATCCAAAACCACCGGATGGCCGGCGAACTGCGCCAGCGATACTTGTTTGCCATCGGCGTCCGGCAGCGTCCACGTGGGTGCAGTGCGCCCAGCGATGTTGCCGGCTTCCAGGAGCGGCGCTTCCACTCCGCCGGCCGCCGCTGCCGGCTGCGGCGCATTCTTGCGGCTATAGGCTAAATAAATTAACCCCCCGATCAACACGACGCCAATAATTAACCAATTGGCGGATTTCGATTTTGTTTCCGACACAACACCCCCCCTATTACAACAATAGCTTATTGAAAAACGGGATCTGCGCCAGGTACCCCGAAATGGCGGTAAACCGGTGGGTCAAGAGCAATCCGCCAATGAGCAGCAGCAACACCCCGGAAACCTGCTCGACCGTGTGCAAATGCCGCCGAAAGCCTTTGTAAAAAGTCGCAAACCGGTCAATCGCGAGCGTCGTCAGCAGAAAGGGCACGGCTAAACCAGCGGAGTAAATCGCAAGCAGAAAAATTCCGTGCCCTACCGTTCCCTGGTTTGCCGCCAACAGCAGGATGGTGGCCAGCATCGGGCCAATGCAGGGTGTCCAGCCAAAGGCAAACGTGAATCCCACCAGGAACGCGCCCACGCCTCCCGACACCGCAATTTTCTTATGCACCCGCTTATCGCCGTACAGCGCGCTGATTCGGATGACACCCAACAAATGCAACCCGAACAAAATCACGATCAGTCCGCCGATCTGACTCAGCAGCGCTTGATGAGCGCGCAACTGCTGGCCTACCGACGTCGCGGTCGCACCCAACGCCACGAACACCACGGAAAAGCCGGCGATAAAAAACAGCGAATTCGCAACCAGGCGGCTTCGCGCCGCATCCGCTTCCTCGCCCACCGCGCCTGAAAGGAGCGATACGTAGCCCGGCACCAGCGGCAGCACACAGGGCGAAAGGAACGACAGCAACCCTGCCAAAAAGGCATAGGCGATGCTGACGTTGGCGGTAGGCATGGGGACTGAGAGTTGCTTCGAGTGGAAAAGTTTCGAAATCCAGCCGCTAAACGACTCCGTTCTCTTTCCCCACCCGTTCCAGAATCGCCAGCGCTTCCTCCAACTCCGTCTGGGAATGGGTCGCGGTTACGATGGTGCGCAGCCGCGCTTTGCCTTCCGGCACCGTCGGAAACGCCAGCGCCGTGGCAAACACACCGGCCTCGAAAAGCGCGCGGGACAACTCCATTGCCTTGCGCCCGTCGCCCACCATGACCGGCGTGATCGGTGTCTCGCTCAATCCGGTGTCGAACCCCAGCTTTGCGAGTCCCGCCTTGAAGAAGCGCGTGTTCTCCCACATCTTTTCAATCCGCTCCGGCTCCGCTTCGAGCACTTCAAACGCCGCCAGGCAGCTCGCCGCCACCGCCGGCGGATGCGAGGTTGAAAACAAAAACGGCCGCCCCCGCAGATGCAAAAATTCAATCAAATCGCTGGAGCCGCAGACGTAGCCGCCGAGCGCCCCGATCGCCTTTGATAGCGTCCCCACCTGCACGTCCACCTTGCCGTGCAACCCAAAGTGGTCCACCGTGCCGCGGCCGTTTTTGCCGAGTACGCCCGAGGCATGCGCATCGTCCACCATCATGATGGCGCCATATTTTTCCGCCAACGCGCACAGGTCGGGCAGCGGCGCGATGTCGCCATCCATGCTGAAAACGCCGTCGGTGATCAGAAGCTTCCGTCCCGGCCGCGCCGCGATCTCTTTCAGAATGCTTTCCGCCGCGTTGACGTCTTTATGCGGAAATACTTTAATCGTTGCCCGCGAAAGGCGCGCCCCATCAATGATGCTGGCGTGGTTCAGCGCGTCGCTCACGATAAAATCGTCGCGCCCGATAATCGCGCCCACCGTGCCGCTGTTCGCGGTGAACCCGCTCTGAAACACCACGGAAGCCTCGGTGCGCTTGAAGCGCGCGATCCGCTGCTCCAGTTCCATGTGGATGTCCATCGTTCCGCTGATGGTGCGCACCGCCCCCGACCCCACGCCGTAGCGGCGCGTGGCGTCCAGCGCCGCTTCCCGCAGCTTGGGGTGGGTGCACAATCCGAGGTAATTGTTGGAGCTGAGATTGATGACCCGGCGGCCGTCAAACCGGGCCACCGGAAGCTGCTCGCCCTCGAGCACGCGCAGGTGGAAACGCAATCCCTTGGCTTCGAGCTGCGCCAGTTCTTCGGTCAAATAGTTAAGTCGCGACATGATTCTAATTCTACGGCGTCAGCAGCACTTTCGCCGCCCGGCCCTCGCGCAGCCGCTCCATGCCAGTCTTAAAATCACTCAGCCGGAGCCGGTCGGTGAAGAGCGGCTCGAGCGCCAAGCGCTTCTGACTCAGCAGCCCAATCATTTG
>JANWLQ010000130.1 GCA_025450725.1 Terriglobales bacterium | reverse complement strand
GAACTGCCGGCGCAGCAGATCGGATATTTCCCCTACTGTGGCATAGCTTTCTACAGCTTCGATGAGGGCGGGCATGAGATTAGTAGCATCTTTGGCCGCGGCAGCGAGGCGATCGAGACTGGCCTGCCATTTGCCCTGGTCGCGGCGCTTCCGGAGGGCGGCCAGGCGCGCCACCTGGCGGGACTCGACTTCGGCGGCGATGCGGAGGACCGGGGTGGGTACGTCTTCGGCCTGCTGGAAGCGGTTGACGCCGACGACGACGGCTTCGTCTTTTTCGAGTGCCTGTTGGAATTCGTAGGCGGCGTTTTGAATTTCGCGCTGCACGTAGCCGGTTTCGATGGCTTGGAGCATGCCTTCGAGCGGTCCGCCCCAGGACTCGATTTTTTCGAGGTAGGCTTCGGCGGCGCTCTCGAGTTCGTTGGTCAGGCTTTCGACGTAGTAGGAGCCGGCCAAGGGGTCAACCACGTTGGTCACGCCGGTCTCGTAGGCGAGCACTTGTTGGGTGCGGAGGGCGAGGCGGGCGGCTGCTTCGGTGGGAAGGCCGAGGGCCTCGTCGTAGGCGTTGGTGTGGAGGGATTGGGTTCCGCCGAGCACGCCGGCCAACGCCTGATAGGCGGTGCGGGGGACGTTGACCAAGGGCTGCTGGGCGGTGAGGGTTGAGCCGGCGGTTTGGGTGTGGAAGCGGAGCATCCAGGAGCGCGGGTCGCGAGCGTGGAATTTTTCGCGCATGCGGCGGGCCCACATGCGGCGGGCGGCGCGGAACTTCGCGACCTCTTCGAGCAGGTTGTTGTGTGCGTTGAAGAAGAACGAGAGGCGGGGCGCGAAGCGATCGACCTCGAGGCCGCGGTCGAGCGCGGCCTGCACGTAGGCCGATCCGTTGCCGAGGGTGAAGGCGATCTCCTGCGCGGCGGTGCAGCCGGCCTCGCGGATGTGGTAGCCGGAGATGGAGATGGTGTTCCACTCGGGCATGTGCTCGGCGCAGTATTCGAACACGTCGGTGATGAGGCGGAGGGCGGGGCGCACGGGATAAATGTAGGTGCCGCGGGCGATGTACTCTTTGAGAATGTCGTTCTGGACCGTGCCCTGGAGTTTGCGCGTGTCGGCGCCCTGGCGGCGCGCCACCGCGACGTAGAGAGCGAGAAGCGTCGAGGCGGTGGCGTTGATGGTCATGGAGCTGGAGACGGTTTCGAGCGGCAGTCCGTCGAAGAGCTGCAGCATGTCGTCGAGCGAGCTGATGGCGACGCCGACGCGGCCGACTTCGCCGCGGGCGAGCGGGGCGTCGCTATCCATGCCGATTTGGGTGGGGAGATCGAAGGCGACGGAGAGGCCGGTGGTGCCTTGCTCGAGTAGGTAGCGGTAGCGGCGGTTTGATTCTTCGGCATCGGCGAAGCCGGCGTACTGGCGCATGGTCCAGAGGCGGCCGCGGTACATATCGGGGCGCACGCCGCGGGTGTAGGGGTATTGGCCGGGAGCGCCGAGAGCGGCGGAGGGTTCGAAGCCGGCGAGATCAGCGGCGGTGTAGACGGGTTGGTTAGGCTTCTTCAATGGAAATTACCGGCGTTTCTCATCTTAGCTTTATATCCGAGGCCGAATCGCGACTGTGGAGTAAACTACACAGTAGAGGCGAGCCTGTGGAGATTGTCCAGATCGTATTCGACCGCGAACTGCTGCGCGCGACCGACCAAGCCGCGCGGAAGTTGAAACAGAACCGCTCGGCGCTGGTGCGAGCCGCTATTCGTGAGCACCTGCAGCGTTTGACTGTCTCAGCACGGGAGGAGCGCGAGCGTGTTGGCTATTCAAGGCACCCTCAATCGATTGAAGAAGCCAAGCAGTGGGGAGCTGAGACGGTATGGCCGGAGGAATAGAGCGCGGGGATATTCGCCTCTATCGATTTGCAGCTCCTGATAAGGAGCGTCCCGTCGTGGTGCTCACCCGTAATATTTCCATCGGGCTGCTCGCGACTGTTACCGCTGCGCCTATCACCGCGACAATCCGCGGCGTGCCCTCTGAAGTGGTGTTGAACCAGGACGATGGTATGAAGTCGGCCTGCGCGGTCAACCTGCACCATTTGGCCACCTTGTCACAGCAGCGACTGGGGCGACGGGTGGCGCGTTTGAGTTCGGCACGACTGGGCGAAATTTGCGCCGCGATACGATTTGCACTTGGGTGCGACTCAGACGGTGGGCCGCCGCCAATGCGCGACTAGCGCGACCTGTAAAAAGCGCGGCGCTCACTCCAGCTTATGGATGCTGGGTGGCGCGGAGCCAGGAGCTGATGCCGAAGTAGAGAAGGACCACGGCCACGACCCACTCTACTTCGGTCACGCCGGCCATTTGCAGGAGCGGCGCGTGGCGGCCCAAGGCGATGTGTTCACGGTGCCAGCGCCTGAAGGCTTCGGCGGCGAAGGAGACGGCGAGGGCGAGATAGATGACGGCTGAAACTTGTAATCCGAGGCGGCGGAAGGCGCGTCCGAAGGCCCCGAGCAGGTGGCGTCCGCTGCGCGCGAGAGCCCGGCGGAAGGGCGACAACTGGCGCCTAGCTCTCCGGCAGGCCGTGCCGGCGCAGCAGCGAGGGCAGGTTGACGGAGAAGGCCGAACGCGGCATGACGAGGTTGCAGCCGGCGTCCTGCGCCTTGATTTTCAAGTCGGCTTGCAGGTGGTTGAGGAACCCGATCAGCGGCGTCTTCTTCAGCAGCGGGTTGTGCCGGATCTTGGTGATGGTCGGGATGGGTTTCAGGCCGACGCTGTTGAGATCAAGGATGATTAACGCCGGCGGATCGGAAGCCTTCTCCAACAACTCCTTGTCGGTTTTGGCCAGCTCGATGGAAATTTTGAGTTGGCGGGCGGTTTCCTGGATCTTGGCCAGAAAGAACATGTCATCGACAGCGACAAGAATGCGGCGCACGGCAGCGGTGCCGTTGCTCCCATTGGTACCGCTGCCCGACGCTGCGGGCAAAGGTGGATTCGTAGTCATTCGCGTCAGATCTGGTTGCAGGCTGTAAATTCCAAGCCCGACTGGGCTTCGCCCCTTGCAACCGACATAGCCATCATACATTAATCTCAGGGGCGGGGGAACTGTTGTTTGAGTTCCCGAAACAGGTGGGCCATCTCGACCGCAGCCTGCGCCGCTTCCCATCCTTTGTTGCCGGCTTTCAGGCCGGCGCGCTGCACCGCCTCTTCCAGGGTGTCGCAGGTGAGTACCCCAAACGCGTGGGGGACGCCGCTCTCGAGCGCCGATTGGCCGACGCCGCGCGCCACCTCGCGGCTGATCACGCCGAAGTGCGCGGTGTCGCCGCGAAGGATCAGTCCCAGGGTAATTACCGCATCGAACTGGCCGGTGTCGGCGAGGCGGCGGGCGGCCGCTGGTATCTCGAACGCGCCGGGCACTTCCACCACGGTGATTGCATCTTCGGTTGCGCCGAGGCGGAGCAGGCCGTCGCGAGCACTGGCCAAGAGTCGCAAGGTGATGAACTCATTGAAACGGCTTACGACGATGGCGAAGCGCATGCCTTGAGCCATGAGTTTGCCGGCGTGCTTCAACGTCCTTTGAACACCGCCGGGCGCTTGGCGAGAAAGGCGCCGGTTCCTTCCTTCATGTCTTCGGTGGCGCAGCTCAGGGCGAAGAGGGTGGCTTCGAGGGCGAGGCCCTCTTCCAGGCCCATTTCGGCGCCGCGGCGGACGGCTTCGAGGCAGTAGGTCACCGCGAGTGGGGCGTTGGCGGCGATCTTCGTTGCGAGTTCAGTGACGGTGGCCGCCAGTTCGGCGGGAGCGACGACGCGATTGACCAAGCCGAGGCGGTGGGCTTCCTGCGCGCTGATGGGGTCGCCGCTCAGGATCATCTCGAGCGCGCGGCCCTGGCCGATGAGGCGGGCCAGGCGCTGCGTGCCGCCATAGCCGGGCGTGAGGCCGAGCTTGACCTCGGGCTGGCCAAGTTTGGCGTTATCGCTGGCGATGCGAATCGTGCAAGCCATGGCGAGTTCGAGACCGCCGCCGAGGGCGAAGCCGTTGATCGCCGCAATGACGGGATGGGGAAAGCGCTCGATTTCGAGAAAGACTTCGTTACCGGCCTGGCTGACCTCGCGGGCGCGGACGGCGTCGAGCGCGGCCAGTTCGCTTACATCGGCCCCGGCGGCGAACGCCTTCTCGCCCGCCCCGGTGAGAATGACGACGCGCAATTCGGGCAGGCTGCGGAGCTCGGCAAAGGCACGCTGCAACTCGGCAAGCGTTGCCAAGTTGAGGGCGTTGAGCTTGGCCGGGCGGTCGAGAGTGACGCGCGCTATGATTCCATCGGATTCAACCCGCAAGTTTTCCATGGCGATGATTGCCAGTGTAGCAGCCCGGCGCTGCCGCGGGCCCGAGCTACTTTATACACTTCATACTTCTGAAGTGCTCTCCCCAGGAACCCGGCTTGGACGCCATGAGATTGTCGGCGCGTCACGCGCCGGGGGCATGGGCCAGGTGTAGCGCGCGCGCGACGAACGGCTGGAACGCGAGGTCGCGATAAAGGTGCTGCCGGCGGCCCTGGCGGAGAGCAGTGAACACATGGCGCGGTTCGCGCGCGAGATGAAAACGCTAGCGGTGTTATCGCACCCGAACTTGCTCTCCATTTTCGATACCGGCAACGAAGGCGGCGTCGCCTTCGCGGCGACGGAATTGGTCAACGGCGCAACGCTGCGCGAGCGCCTGCGCCAGGGCGCGTTGTCGTGGCGCGAAGCGGTGGGGCTGGCCGCCGCGCTGCTGGCTGAGGGGCTGGCGGCGGCGCACGCGAGGGACGCCCGCCTCTTCCGCGCTATCCTTGAATGACCGCGCCCCTCCATGGACAGCCGCTACATTCGTAATTTTTCCATCGTGGCCCACATTGACCACGGCAAGAGCACGCTGGCCGACCGCCTGCTCGAGGCGACCGGCGCATTGTCGGCGCGCGAGATGCAGAAGCAGGTGCTCGACAGCATGGATCTCGAGCGCGAGCGCGGCATTACGATTAAGGCCCACTCGGTGCGGCTGGCCTACACCGCGAAGGACGGGCAGACCTATCAGCTCAATCTGATTGACACGCCGGGCCACGTGGATTTCAGCTACGAGGTTTCGCGTTCGCTGGCCGCGTGCGAAGGGGCGCTGCTGGTGGTGGATGCCGCCCAGGGGGTCGAGGCGCAGACGGTGGCCAACGCGTACCTCGCCGTGAATCAGCACCTGGAAGTGGTGCCGGTCATTAACAAGGTTGACCTGCCGAGCGCGGAGCCGGAGCGCATTCGCGCGCAAATTGAAAGCGTCATCGGTCTCGACGCCTCGCACGCGGTGATGGCGTCGGCCAAGACCGGGCTGGGCACGGAGGATGTGCTGGAGGCGATCGTCGCCCGCATTCCGCCGCCGCGCGGGCAGGTGGACGCGCCGCTGCAGGCGCTACTGTTCGACTCGTGGTTCGACCCGTATCGCGGCGTCATTATCGTCGTGAGGGTGGTGCACGGAATACTGCGAGTGGGGCAGAAGATCCGGTTGATGTCGAATGGCGAGACGTTTTTGGTGGACTCGCTCGCGGTGCGGACGCCGAAGACGATTCCGGTGGACACGCTCTCGGCCGGCGAAGTCGGCTTGATCATCGCGAATATAAAGCGTGTGGCCGACGCCAAGATTGGCGATACGGTCACCGACGACGCCGCGCCGGCGCCGGCGGCGCTGCCTGGGTTTGAGGAAATCAAGCCGATGGTGTTTGCCGGGCTGTATCCGATAGAAAGCGATCAGCACGCGGCGCTGCGCGACGCGCTGGAGAAGCTGCGGCTCAACGACTCGTCGTTTTACTTCGAGCCGGAGAACTCGCTGGCGCTGGGGTTTGGTTTCCGCTGCGGATTTCTGGGGCGGTTGCATATGGAAATCGTGCAGGAGCGGCTGGAGCGGGAATTCAATCTCGATTTGATCGTCACCGCGCCCGGCGTGCGCTACCAGGTGCTGCGCCGCGACGGGGTGATGATTGAGGTCAACAATCCGGAAAAACTTCCGCCGCCGGGCGAGATCGAGCGCATCGAGGAGCCGATGATCACCGCGACGATCATCGCCAACGACGACGCGCTGGGCGGCATTTTAAAGCTGTGCGAGGACAAGCGCGGCGTTCAGAAAGGGTTTGATTACGTGGGGCCGACGCGGGTGATGTTGACCTACGAGCTGCCGCTCAACGAGGTCGTGCTTGATTTTTACGACCGGCTGAAGACGGTGTCACGCGGCTACGCCTCGCTCGATTACCACCTTAATGGTTACAAACCGTCGGATTTGGCCAAGCTCGACGTGCTGGTGGCGGGCGAGCCGGTGGATGCGCTCTCGATGATCCTGCACCGGGAGAAATCGTTCGAGCGCGGCAAGGCGCTGGCGGCGAAGATGAAGGAGCTGATCCCGCGGCAGCAGTTCGAGGTGCCGATCCAAGCGGCGATTGGGGGAAAGATCATCGCGCGCGAGACGGTGCGCGCCATTCGCAAGGACGTGCTGGCAAAATGCTACGGCGGCGATATCAGCCGCAAGCGCAAGCTGCTGGAGAAACAGAAGGAAGGCAAGAAGCGCATGAAGCGCCTGGGCAAAGTGGAGATACCGCAGGAGGCGTTCCTGGCGGTGCTCAAGATCGAGAGCTAGCCGTATACTCCTTGCAGCTATGTCAACTTCGTGGAATCGCGCCGCTATGCTGTGCGCGCTGAGCACGGCTTTCGCACTATCCGCGCCGCCGGCCGCGGCGCAGGGGCGGTGTCAGAACGGCTACAACACTCCGAGCTGCCCGATGAGCAAGGAGGTCGCCACCGCCGCGATCAAGCCGGTGTTCGCGCCGACGGGCTGGAAGACGGTGGCCCTGGAACAGATTTCGTTCCAGGTGCCGGACTACCGCACTGAGGCGGCGTATTACATCGCGCTGATGGGATGGAAATTGCGAAGCGATGACGGCCGGCAGGCGGTTCTCGACATTGGCGACTGGGGCTCGGCCATCCTCAAGGCCGCTCCGCCGGAACAAAAAACGGCGCTGGTGGACGGTTTTGGTTTCGCGATCGAGCCGTGGAACGCCAAGAACGTGGCGAGGGAACTGCGTAAGCGCGGACTCGACCCGGTGGCGGATAACGGCGGCGCAAGGGGCAAGGGATTCGAGAGCTTCCACGTGAAGGACCCGGACGGATTCGATGTACAAATCTGCAACAGCAAGGGGCTGGTACGGGCACGTAAGACTCCCGCCACCGCCCAACTCGCGGCGGCGTTGCCGTTTGAGCCGACGAGTTGGAAAACGGTTTGGCTCGATCATTTTTCATTCGGTGCGACGAATTACAAGGCGAGTGTGTCGTTCTACTCCAACCTGCTGGGCTGGACGGGCACGTTTGACGAGGGCAGCCAGGACGAGGTGCTGATGGGCGACGTGGGCGACGCCATCATCCGCGGGGGTAATCCCAACGATCCGAATTTCGGCAACGCGCCGGCGAACGGGAGAGTGCGGTCGCGGAACCTGCGCATTGACCACATTTCATTCGGAATTCAGCCCTGGGACGCGGACGCGGTGAAAGAGGCGCTGGTAAAGCGCGGGCTGCGCGCGCAGGAGGACACCGGAAATACCGGCGACATCCGTCAGGCGAAGTACCAGAGCTATCACACGCGCACACCCAACGGCTACAACCTGCAGATCAGCCTGGTGACAAAAGCAACGCGCCTGATCGGATCGGCCGGCACCAAGCCGGCGCCATAGGCCGCTCATTTCTCCGCAGGTACAATGAGGGTTGACGCTCTATGCGAGAGTGGCGGAACTGGCAGACGCGCCAGACTTAGGATCTGGTGCCCGAAAGGGCTTAGGGGTTCGACTCCCCTCTCTCGCACCAATTTAGGGATTTATGTTGTTGACGACCGGAGCGGCCACTGGGAGCGGCTCTTCGGGGATGAGTACCCAGGCTACGGCGTAGGCGACGACGCCGAGCACGATGGCGCCGAATAGGATCGATGCCACGGCCCAGACTACGCGCACCAACGTCGGGTCGAGATTCCATTCATTGGCGAAGGCGAGGCAGACTCCGGCGACCTTTCGTCCGACGCGGGGGCGTTCGAGTGGGATGCGCCTTCCCATTGTTGCCGCCGGGATGCCGCGTCCGCAGGAGGGGCAGTAGCGGTTCGCGCCGGGTTGTTGCGCTCCACAGGCATTGCAGTAGATGGCCATGAGCGAGCCTCCCTCTATACTCGACCAGTATACTCAAGCATGGGCGCGTATGCAGGACATGGCCCCGGGGGGCAGCCGCTCAGCGGATCCAAGCTGGAGAAGAATTGGCGCGACGTCTGGCCGCACATTTGGGAACTACTACGACCGCGGCGTCTGCTGTTGGCGGGCGGATTCCTGCTCATGCTGCTCAATCGCGTGTGCGGGCTGGTGCTGCCGACCTCGAGCAAGTACCTGATTGATTGGGTGATCAACCAGCGCCGGGTCGCCATGCTGGTGCCCATCCTGGCCGTGGTGCTCGCCGCCACCGCCCTCCAGGGCGCGACAACCTACACGCTGACGCAAGTCATGTCGAAGGAAGCGCAGCGGCTGATCAATGAGCTGCGGCGCCGGGTGCAGGCGCATGTGGCGCGGCTGCCGGTCAGCTTTTACGACAGCCACAACACCGGCAGCCTGGTGTCGCGCATCATGAGCGATGTCGAGGGCGTGCGCAATCTGCTCGGCACGGGCCTGGTCGAATTCGCCGGAAGCATTATCACTTCGCTGATCGCGCTGGCGCTGCTGCTCAAAATCAGCGTGGCCATGACACTCGTGGCGTTCGTTTTCGTGGCGGCGTTCAGTTTCACGATTCGGCATTCGTTCGCCATTATCCGGCCCATTTTCCGCGAACGCCGGAAGCTCAATGCCGAGGTTACCGGACGGCTGACCGAATCCATCTCCGGCGTGCGCGTGGTCAAGGGATACCACGCCGAGGCGCGTGAGGCGTTGGTGTTCGCCGGCGGCCTTGAAAAACTTCTGCTCAACGTCTTCCGCACGCTGACCGCGACCTCAGTAATGGACCTATCGGCGCGCGTGCTCTTCGGCGTGGTCGGCGCGCTGCTCTGGTACATGGGCGCGCACCGCGTGCTCAACCACGCCATCACGCTGGGCGACCTGGTGGTTTTCAACCTGTACCTTGGGCTGTTGGTCGCGCCCATGGTGCAGATCGTCAGCATCGGCACGCAGCTTTCCGAAGCTATGGCGGGCCTCGAACGCACGCACGAGCTGCTGCAGCTCCGGGCCGAGGATGAGAATCCGGTGCGCGTGCAAACGCTCGACCCAATCCGGGGTGAAGTCGTCTTCGATAGCGTTTCATTCGCCTACGAGGGCGGCCCGGAAGTGCTGCATCAGGTCTCGTTCTCGGCGCAGCCGGGCACGATGACCGCGTTGGTCGGCCCCTCGGGTTCGGGCAAGAGCACCATCATCGGCCTGGTAGCGGCGTATTACGCGCCTACGAGCGGCACGGTGTTGGTGGATGGAACCGACCTCGCCACCGTCAGTCTGGCCAGCTTCCGGGCGCGGCTCGCCGTGGTGCTGCAGGAGTCGTTTCTTTTTGACGGCACGATTCGTGACAACATTCTTTTCTCCCGGCCCGCGGCCAACGAGGGAGATTTCCTGCGCGCCTGCGAAATCGCACGCGTTGACGAATTCGCCGATCGCTTCAAGGAGGGCTACGCGACCATTGTCGGCGAGCGCGGCGTCAAGCTCTCCGGCGGGCAGCGCCAACGGCTCTCGATTGCGCGCGCCATTCTTGCCGACCCGGCGATTCTCATTCTCGATGAAGCGACGAGCAGTCTCGATTCCGAATCGGAAGCGCTCATCCAGGCCGGCCTGCAGTACCTTCTTGCCGGGCGCACGACGTTCGTCATCGCGCACCGACTTTCGACCATACGCGCCGCCGATCAAATTCTTGTAGTTGAAGAAGGGGCCATTTTGGAGCGGGGGCGCCACGACGAACTCCTTGCACTGGGCGGGCGCTACTTTGATCTCTACACGCGGCAACACGGGGTAGAAGTGAACCGATTTCTGGCTCCGGGCGAGGGGGATGCGGTGCCGGAAAAAACAAAAGTGGAAATCACGTCCGCCGGCGGCGGTGAGGATGCGGCGGCGCTCGGATTGTTGACCAGTTAAATCGCGCGAAGCGTAAACTTGTAGTTGTGCTTAGGTTGACGCTTCTTTTTTCCCTGGCATTGTCGGGCGCACTGCCGGTGATGCTCGCCGCACAAAGCGGCAACGCAACGATTCCCAGAGGCACGTTGGCCGCCGGAACGACGCTCTCGCTCGAGCTCACCGCGCGCACCGGTATTCACCACATCGGCCAGACCATTGACGCCAGGCTCACCGAGCCGGTGTATGCAGACAACCGCATGCTGCTGCCGGCGGGCACGCATGTAACCGGCATCGTCGCCGCTATCCACGGGCCGGCCTTCCTGCATCGTCTGCAATCGGCATCGAGCGGCGATTTCAGTCCGGCGCCGGCGGTTGCCATACGGTTCGACGCGATCACGCTCGGTGATGAAAGCTATGCCATGCTTGCGGCGCCCGCGCCCGACATGCCGGTGCTGCACATGGCTACGGTGGCGACGGTGAAGCCGTCGATCGCAGCCAGCCTTGGGCAGCGCGCCAGCGCGGTGTACCACCAGCAAGAAGATGCCTTCGAATCGCTGCTGCAACAGCAAACCAAATGGGCGACGGTGAAGGGGGAGATGGTTGCCAGCTTGCCGTACCGGCCGGCCTCGCTGCCGGCGGGCGCGACCTACACGGTGCGCTTGCTCGCGCCGTTGACGCTGCCGGATGCAACGCCGGTGCCCGCGATCGCGCCGCCGGGCACGCCGATGCCCGACTCCTCGGTTCTGCGCGCCCACCTCGACACGTCATTGAGTTCGGCGACCTCGCAGTGGGGCCAGCCCGCGAGGGCGACGCTTGACGAACCGCTGCTGGCCGCCTCGGGCGCGGTGATACTTCCGCAAGGCACGCAGCTCGAAGGCAAGGTGGTGGAAGCCCATGCGGCGCGCTGGTTCAACCGTGGAGGCCGCCTCCGCTTCCGACTTGACCAGGTTGAGCTGCCGCCCAATCCGGCGGCGGCGGCGACCGCCCCGACGACGGTCGCCATCAATGCGCAACTTGCGGCGGTGGCCACCGATTCGCCGATTACGCTCAATGCCGAGGGTGAAACGCAACCGCAAAAGCCGAGTCAGGCGAAAACCTATCTAGCTCTGGGCGTGCTGGCGCTTACCGCCGGCCATGGGGACGCCGACAACTCCTGGCAACTGGATGCCGGTTCCGGCGCCGCGAGCCGCTTCAAGCTTTGGAACTTCCTGGTGCCGATGGCCATGCCGCGGGTACAACCAGTCGCGCTGGCGTTTGGATTCGTGGCCACCGGCCATACCCTGTACGATCGCTTCATAGCCCGCGGTCGCAACATTGCCTTTCCCGCCGGCACTCGGCTTGCAATCCGGCTGAGTGCGCATCAAAAGTGAGTTTCGCCATTCGGGCGTTACGCTACCGCAATTACCGGCTTTTTTTCGGCGGACAGACGATTTCACTGGTCGGGTCGTGGATGACCCGCATCGCGGTGGCGTGGCTGGTGTACCGCCTCACCGGCTCGGCGGTGCTGCTGGGGGTGGTCAGTTTCGCCGGGCAGATTCCAACGTTTCTGGTCGCGCCATTCGCCGGCGTTTGGGTTGATCGCTGGAATCGCCACACCGTTCTGGTGGTGACGCAAAGCATGGCCATGGTGCAGTCGTTCGCGTTGGCGTGGCTGGCATTGACCCACATCAACATGGCGGAGATCATCGCGCTGAGCGCGCTGCAGGGATTGATCAACGCCTTCGATATGCCGGGGCGGCAATCGTTCGTGGTGGACATGGTCGAGCAGCGCGCCGATCTGGGCAACGCGATTGCCTTGAACTCATCGATGGTCAACATGGCGCGGCTGGTAGGGCCAGCGCTGGGCGGCCTCATTATTGCGGGCTGGGGCGAGGGGTACTGCTTCCTGATTGACGGCATTAGCTACCTGGCGGTAATTGCCTCGCTGCTCGCGATGCGCGAGCTGCCGCACCGGGCACGCGCGGTGCGGCAGTCCATGCGGGTCTCATTGCGCGAAGGTTGGGCCTACGCTTCCGGCTTCGCGCCCGCGCGCATGCTGCTGATTCTGCTGGCGCTGGTCAGCTTGCTGGGGATGCCCTACACGGTGCTGATGCCGATCTTCGCGGGCAGCGTGCTGCACGGCGGCGCGCACACGCTCGGCTTCCTCATGGGCAGCGCCGGCTGCGGAGCGCTGGCCGCCGCGCTCGCCCTGGCAGCCCGAAAGTCGGTGCGCGGGCTCATGCGGCTGGTTCCCATCTCGGCCGCGCTCTTCGGCGCCGCGCTGGTGGGCTTCAGCTTCTCGCGCTGGACCGGGCTCTCGCTGGCCATCATTTTCTTTGCCGGGCTGGGGATGATGCAGCAGATGGCTTCGACCAACACCATTCTGCAGACGATCGTTACGGAGGAGAAGCGCGGGCGGCTGATGAGCTACTACACCATGGCCTTCGTCGGCATGGCGCCGTGGGGGAGCCTGCTCTCGGGCTGGCTGGCGAGCCGCATCGG
>JANWLQ010000129.1 GCA_025450725.1 Terriglobales bacterium | reverse complement strand
CTTCAGCCGGCCGCCGCGACCGGCTTCGCGGTCTACATTGGCGCCGCCTCTGGCGCCGAGACGCTGCCAGGAGCGGTGACCGGCTTCGGCGGGGCCTATACGCAATCGGCGGCGCTCGCCGCGGGCGCGGCGCTGCCGGCGGCCAACTCGACGGTATGCAGCTTCGCCTTCAACGACACGCTCATCCCCAGCTTCACCTATTACTCCGCCTCGCTGGCCGACGCCCAGGGCAATACCGTGCCGGGATATCCGCAGAGCTGGTATCTGAGCGGTTCATCGCTTGACGTTTCCAATATCGTGCCGTTGGCCTCGAATCCCGCCCTCCGCTTTCCCATGCCGGTGCTTTCCAATCCAGCCTCGTCGGCGGCGCAGAGCGTAGGCAGCGGACTCAACCTGAACCAGTTTCCGATCAATGCCGCTGCGAACGTTGGCCCCGGCTTCTTTAGCGCTTTCTGGTCGGGCAGCCAACCCGCGACGGGGACGACGCTGGCGACTTGGACGCCCAACGTTGGGATCGTCATTCGCCGGCTCGACATTAACGCCCAAACCGCGGGCTCGGGCGGCACGGTGGGAACCACGGTGACGATCACCGACGGAACCTCAACCTGCACCTTCGGCGGCTTGCTCATTGGCGACGCGCTGGCCACGTCGCAAAGCCTCGGAGTGGGCAACTGCAGCTTCGGCGCCGCCGTATCGCTGACGGTGGCTGTGAGCGGCGACGATCACACCGTCAAACCACAAAACCTGAGTTGGAGTTTGGAACTGACTGCGAGGTAAACATTTATGAAAATTTTCAATTCCATCGGTCACTTTTTCGCTTGGGTACTGCACGTTGGCCTACCGGCGGTTGAGACGGCGGCGGCCTCGCCTCTGGCCGCCGCCATCGCCGGGGTGCTCGGCAGCAAAGGCGCGAGGGCGCAGGCCGGCCTCGAGGCAATCGCCGGCGACGTGCTAAACGCCTTCGACGCCGCCGGAGCCGCGGTGGGAGCCGAGGGCCTGAATGTCAAGTTCGACCAGGCGACGATCACGGCGATCGAGGCGCTGTACACCGATTTGCAGTCCCTGTTCGGAAAGAAGCCGGTACCGCCGGCGCCGGCGGTGAAGCCGTGAATATTGCGGAGGAGGAAGTGATCACCGCCGGCGCGACGAGGCTCTAACCCGAGCGGCTGGAGCTCGCCGTCGGCGCGCGCACGGTGCGGATCACGAAACAACAGTCCGACATCATGCGGATCATGCTGGCGCGCGCCGGACGCGTCGCCACGCGTGCCATGCTGCTGGAGGCGATCAACGGCGTTGACAACCACCGCCAGCGCCGGAATATTGACGTGCAACTGGGCCGGCTGCGGCAGCGGCTGGGGCGCTCGGCGGCGGGGTCGCTCGAGTGCGTCCGCCAGGCTGGCTACCGCTGGAATCCGGAGGTGACATCATGCCAGTGACGCGGTTGGTCGCCATTAATGGCTCCGGCGGCGCTTATACGCAGATCCTGGCGACAATTGCGGCCGCGGCGGCCGCGATCGTCGAGGACGGTTCGGTCGCGCCCCAGGGATTGCAGGTCCAGTACCCGGTGGATGGCTTCACCGCAACGGCCAACATCCCGATCGGACAGGAGCCGCTGACGGTTGAAAAGCCGAGCGGATTCCTGCCCGGGCAGAACACCGCCAACGGCGCGGGCGCATTCAACTACCGGGCGGCGGACGTGTACTGCCAGGTGAAATCGGCCACAGCCACAGCCACCACCGTGCGCGTGGTGGAAATGGAGAGAAACTAATGCGAGCCACACGATTTTGGCTGGCCACCGCCCTGCTGGTGAGCCTGGCGGCGGGGCAGAAAATCAGCAACAGCAATCCGGCGACGGTGAACTCAGTGCTGGCCAACAGCACCGGCAGCGCGCTCGATGTGAACGGAACGCGCTTAAGGGTGCAGACCGAGGCCGCCGGCAATGGCAACACGCCCCAGGATATACGCGCCGATTCATGGGGCGACGGGGCGTCCAACAGCATCCAGCAACTCATGGCGTTTGCCGCGGCCGCGGGATGGAATGGATCGAGCTTCGACCGGCTGCGCACCACCTCGGCCGACAATTCTTCCAAGACCGGGGTGCTGGAAGCCAACCCGGTGCAGACGTACGCCTACATCGCGACCGCCGCCACCACCGCCGTTAAAGCGACCGCGGGCGTGCTGCACAAGATCGTGATCAATACGCCGGCGGCGGGAACAATTGGCCTGTACGACGTGGCCTCGGGATCATGCTCGGGCACACCAGGGTCGGGAAAGTTCGCATTCATTACGGTGACCAGTTCGACGCAGCCGGTGACGCTGCGCTACGACGTCAAAACCGCGAACGGCATTTGTGTTGTGACCTCGGCGGCGATGGACATCACGGCGGTGATCGAATGAACCCCGCTTGGATCACCGGTCTCACCGCGATCGCGGGTTTGACGGCGGCCGCCTGCCTGTGGGTGCTGCGGCACATCGTGCGCGACGAATTGGAGCCGTTGCGGCAGGATGTGGAGACACTGCGGGTCGCGGTGTTCAACCACCTGTCGCACGACCAACCGGCGAGGGAGATGGACATTCGGGAAAAGCTGGGCTATGGAAACCGCTGATCTCTACGCCGCGATCGCCCAGGCGGCGGCCCGCACCTCGCTTGACTGGTGGCTGATTTACTCGGTCATCGAGCAGGAATCAGGCTTCGACGAGAGGTCGGAATCGGGCTGCGGCGCGTTGGGGCTGATGCAATTGATGCCCTCCAGCTTTCCCGCCTGGTCGCGCACTTCCCTGCTCGATCCGGCCAACAACGTCAAGCTGGGCAGCGAATTCCTGAGCGAGTGCATTGCCATTTGGAAGAAGGAGTCGCCGGACGAAATGGTGAAGTTCGGACTCGCCAGCTACAACGGCGGCTCCGGCTATGCGCTGGCGGCGCAGCAGGCCGCCGGCGCGGCCGGCCAGGACACGGCGACGTGGGCCAGCGTCGAACCGTTCCTGCGGCAGATCGAGGTCGCCGGCAAACGCCCGGATGTCGAGCAAATCGCCGACTACGTGCGGACCATCTGGACCAAGTACGAACGGAGGCGTGGGCATGCGGCTTTGGCCTAACACGACGCGTGACCGAATGGCGCTGCTGTGGAAGCATCAGGCGCGGCAATGCCGGCTCGAGCAGCAGCTCGCAACCCAGGCAGCCGAGCACTGGAAACGGGAGTGCGCCAATACGCGCGAGCGCCTGGCGCTGGCCGACAACATGATCGCCAGCCTGCGCCAGAAGATCGAAACTTTGACTGACAATGTTCTGTTCGGCAGCGGCCATGCGCCGTTGTATCAACCCGACGCTCCGCGGTTTCAACCGCGGCAAATGGTCGAGCAGCAGGCCGAAGCGCGGCAGGCGGCGCGCGCACTGTCACCGGCCGAATGGCGGCGCCGGGCGGAGGAATTGGACCGTCAGCAGGCCGAACGCAACCGCCGCGCCGAGTTGGCCGAAGGATTAAAACAGTTGGCACGCGATCGTGCAGCGCGGCGGGAGCCGGCCGCGAGCCAAGCCGAACCGAATGCCTGAGGACATCAACATGCCAGTCTCACGCGCCTACATTGCGCCGTTTGCCAGCGGTAATGGATCGAACGACGGCAATCAGTTTCAAGCTTTTACCGACCTGGCGAATTTCGTGGATGCGCTGGAGGCGGCGATCGGCATCCGGGTGGGGAGCGGGGCGCGGGCGAGCGCGCCCGCGGCCGCGAGTTGGACAATCACCGCGGCCAATGGACATTTTTTAATTCAAATCAGCAGCCCGACCGGCTCGGGCGCGCGGCCCGCCGCGCAGCCCACCATGCAACCCATGGTGCAGCATCAAATTGCCAGCTCGACCAGCCAGACGTTTGACCCCTCGGCGGGCGCGACGACATACACACTGGGCATGGGCGAAACCACGCGCGACATCGTGGACCCGGGCGTGACCAAGTACTGGCGGCTGCAATCGCGCCTGGCGGGCTCTGCCTGGAACGGGTGGCGCATGTACACCACCAGCGCCGGCGTGGTGCCGGTGGCCACGGGAGCCCTCAAGATCTCATGAATAGCAAGCCTTGCCTCTGGCGCGGGTTCCGCCCCGGCGATGAACCTGAATTGCGGGCGGCCCATGCGGCGCAGTGCGCCGGGCTGGGTATGCAGTTCGCGTTTCCCGATCTCGAGGATCCGCGCACGCTCTTGGTCGCGGTTTGTGAGCGGGCGGGCAAGGTAGTGGGGGCGGTGGTGGCGCACGCGACGGTGGAAGTGATGTTCGTGGGCGGCGACGGGAATATGGTGCGCAGCGCGGTGCGGCAGGAGAGTGTGCTGGCCGAATGGCTGCGGGCGCTGGGAGCGGACGAAGCGCACGCCTTTGTGCCGCGGCGCTGGGTACGGAGCATGCAGCCGATCCTGCGGCGGCTCGGTTTTGCGCGCAGCAACGAGCAGTACATGCCCTTTTACCGGGCGCTTTAACGGTCAGGTTTCAACCGTCAACCAGGAATATATGGCTTCGATGGAACAACTGCTGCAGCAATTGAGCGATGGGCACGACGGGCTGGACGCCGCGGGCGGCATGAGCGCGGCTCAAAGCGACGGCGCGACCGGCGCACCGGACGAGGCGCAAGTGCCGGCCGCGGCGAGCGAGCAACCCACGCCGCAAGCGCCGCTGAGCGAGCCCAGCGATCCACCCGAGGCGGTGCAGGACGCTTTGCGCGAGTTGGTGCGCGCCTACGAAATGGAAAGTGACTCGGTGCGCCGGCACAAAGTCAAACTCTGGCGCGAAGGCGAAGAGTTCTGGCGGGGTAACCAGAATATTTGGTTCTCCGCGCAGGACAACAATTGGCACGCCGCCTGCGAACGTCCCGGCTATAACCCGGACGATGAGGATGTCTTTCATTACGCCATTAACCTATACCGGCCCTGGGGTTTGTCCATCATCGCCGCGCTCGTCCAGTCGCCGCCCAAGATTCAATATTTGCCGGTGAGCGCCGAGTCGCAGGAAGACATCGCCACCGCGCGCGCCGCCACGCGCGTGGCGCAGGTGGTCGCGCGCAACAACAATATGTCAACCCTGCGGGTCAAGAAGGGCTATTACCTCTGGACCCAGGGCATTTTCGCCACCTATGTGCGCTTTCTGGTGGACGGCGGGCAGTTTGGTTACCGCGAGGAGCCGATCCTGGGCGAACAGTTGTTCCAGGTGCTGCCCGACCGTTTCGAATGCGCCGACTGCGGCGCCTATCAGCCCGCGGCGGAAGCGGGTGGACTCCTGGCCGGCGGCCCGGTGGGCTGCCGGAATTGCGGCGCGATTATGGGGCCGGAGAGTTTTTCTCCGGCTCAACACGTCTCCGCCACTGTTCCCACGGGAACGCGCCGCGTGCCCAATGGCGCCGAAAAGCTGGATACGTATGGCCCGCTGTTTTTCAAGCTGCCGCCGCAAGCGCAATCGCAGCGCGATTGTTACTACCTCATTCTGGTTGAAGAGCAGCACAAGGCGGTGCTGCGCGCCGCCTATCCCCACAAAGCCGATGTGATTGACGACACCGGCGCCGGCGCGGAAGACACCTACGAAAGAATCGTCAGGCTGAGCCTGGCCGATGCCCAGGGCTCTTGGAACTCCATGCCCATGGCGAACTTGATCACCTTCAAGCGCGCCTGGCTGCGGCCAGAGTCGTTCTGGGCGCACACCGACGAAGCCATGCGCAAGCAATTGCTGGCGCTCTACCCCGAAGGCTGCCGGGCGGAATTCGCCGGCGACCGCTTCCTGCAGGCGATCCCCGAGCGGCTGGACGATTGTTGGTCCATCTGCACCGGACTGCCGGGCATCGGCATTTACCGCGACCCCATGGGGCAGGACGCGATTTCAATTCAGCGGCAGATTAATGACAGCGCCAATATTTTGGCCGGCCACCGCAGCCTCTCCAGCGCGCCGCCGGTTCTCTACGACGCCCGCTATATCAATGGCGAGGCAATGGCACAAAAGCGCATGCAGGCGGCCAGCTTCATGCCGGTCACGATCGAGAGCGTAGGGCCGCAAAAGTCGCTGACCGAGATGATTTACCAGCCCCACTACGGGGTTGACGCGCAGCTCTGGAACGACGGCGAGCGGCTGGCCGAGGTGGGCCAATTCATCACCGGAGCTTTGCCCTCGATGTTTGGGGGCGGCTCGCCCAATCTGAACACCGCCGCCGCCTACGCGCAGTCGCGCGATCAGGCAATGGGCCGGCTCTCCTTGGTGTGGAAGCAAATGCGCGAGGCCGAGGCGCGCGAGATGACGCTTGCCATTGAGTGCTTCCGGCGCAACCGCAGCGACGATGTCGAGTTGGTGGTCAACGGTAGCGCCGGCGGCTACCACAGCGAGTACGTGCGGCTGAACGAGATTCGCGGCAATGTTGTGGCGCGTCCGAGCGCCGGCGAGGACTTCCCGCAAAGCTTTACCGAAGTGCGCCAGGCACTGAGTCAAATCATGCAGACGCGCGACCCGGAATTGCTGGCCGTGATTGGGGCGCCGGTAAACCGCCCGCTGGTGCAGCACTATCTTGGGCTGCCCGACCTGGTGGATCCGGGCGAAGACAATCGAGCCAAACAGTTTATGGAGATCGAAGCCATGCTGGCTTCGGAGCCGTTGCTTGGGCCCGACGGCATTTGGCATTCGAGCGTGGCGCCGGAGCCGCTGGTGGACGACTCCTCGATTCACATCGAGACCATTAAGGAATGGGCGGTGTCGCAGGCGGGACTGCAAGCCAAGGCGGCACGTCCGCCCGGCTACGCCAACGTAATGGCGCATTTGGTTGAGCATGAAAAAAACATTCAGAAATAAATAGTCCCGTTTCCCTGGCGTAAGTTTTCCTGGGCGCATCGCGTCATCGAGAGATGGCTGCTTACCTATGCCCCCAGGCGGTCGGGGGGAAATGCGGCGGTGGGTGGGGGCCCGGGCCGAAAGGCTGCGTGCGCGTCTGGACAGCGCTCACGCCCGTCGCATTTTTAAGTTTCGTGGGTGAAAAGGAGCATCAAGCATGGACGAGTTGGCAACGTTGGAGAGTGGCAGCCTGGACCAAGTCGGAGATGGCGGGGCAGCGGCAACCGCGAGCGTCGCGGAATCGGCACCGGTGACGGCGCCTGAAGCCGAGCCGCCCGCGGCCGAAAACGCCTCAGCTGCCGCCGACGGCGCTGCGGCGCCGCCGGAAGCGCCAGAGACTGCGGAGGCAATCGAAATCCAGTATCCCGACGACGACCCGGAGCTGGATGCGGAGGCGGAGCCCGTGCCAGCCGCCAGCGCGCCCGGCGAAGAGGCGCCGGCGGCGGGAAAACTGGGGACGGCGGCACTCTCCAAACTCCTGAAGGAGAACCCGGCGCTGCGGCAAGCGGCGGACGCCTCGCCCCGCGTGAAGGCGCAGCTCTATCAAATGGCGCGCCGCTCACAGGAACTCAATCAGTATCAGGAACTTCTGCCCAGCGTCACCAGGGCGCGCGAGGCGGCGCAGGCCGCGGCCCAGTTGCAGAACCTGGACAAGGCCTATTTCGGCGAGAGCCCGCAACAGTTTTGGAACAGTTTGTTTCAGGCGCAGATGCAGCCCGACCCGGCCACCGGGCAGGTGCGCTCCAGCGGCGCCTATGAGCGCAACGTGCAGTACCTGCAAAGGTCGTTTCTCGACCACATGGAGCAGCAGGCGCAGCGCGACAAGAACAACGATTTGACCGGTGCCGTACGATCCTTACGGGATGCCCTGGGGTGGAGCCCCGCGCACTCATCCCCTGCGTTGGAAGGACACGGTCCGGTGGAGGCGGCGCCTGCGGCCGCGCTGAGCAACCAACTGCCCGCTCACATCCGGCAGAAACTCGAGCAAGCGGACCACAACGCCCGCGAGCTGGAACAACTCCGACTCCGGCGGAGCGAAGACGAGCAGCGGCAGGCGAAACACTTTATGGGCGAAACGGCGGCCGAGGTAGCCGGCGAGCTGCGCGGATTCGTCAATGGACTCTTGGGCACAGCCAAGCTGTCGGATTACGACAAGCAGAACATCGCGCGCGACTTTCTGGAGGCGGTCTCCGGGCTTGCTGGCCAGGACAAGGTGCACAACGCGGCGATCGAGGAGATCCTGCGTGCCGGCGGCCACAATGCGTCCACCCGGGCAAAGATCGTGGCGCGCAGCAAGGCCTGGGCGCGGCAAAACGGCCGCGACATTCTGGAACCGATCCTGGCGCGGGCGGGCGCGGGCCTGAAACAACGGCAAGCGCAGCGCGAAGCGGCACAGGCGCGGGGACGGAGTGAACCCGCGGCGGCCGGCGCTCCGGCCAGTCCGCAGGCGCCCAGCGCGCGCGACCTGGTGCGCTCGGCGGAAACCCGGCTGGGCCGGCGCCTGACCGATCGCGAAATCCTCGAATTGGCTTAAACCGCGCAAGCGCTTCGCCCCAATTGAAATTGTTGGCAACCGGCCGGGCGTGACCCCGGCGGAGAGCAAAAACCATGGCATTGCAGAATTCACAAGTGGTGGCGCTGCAGCTCGAAAAAGTTCGGCCCAAGCTGCCGATCCTGTACGAGCGCGACGACGCCTTTTTCAGTTTGATTCAGAAGCGCGAAGTGGAGCGGGTCTCGACCCGCACGGCGCGCATTCCGCTGCAGGTGCAGCCGGGCGGGGCGTTCGGTTATGCCTCGTTCGACGGCGGCGACCTGGGCCGCGGGTCGGGCACCAGCTACGACTTCGCCCAGATCACGCCGGTGGGCATCCGCTTCGCGGTGGAAATCACCAAGTT
>JANWLQ010000128.1 GCA_025450725.1 Terriglobales bacterium | reverse complement strand
GGATTCAATGCGGCCACTTCGAGCGCGGCGATCAGATGTTGCCTTGTGTCTTCGGGGGCGATGATGGCGTCAAGCCATAGGCGGGCGGCGCCGTAGCGCGGGTCGGACTGGGCATCGTAGCTGGCGCGGATGGCGGCGAGCAGCTCTTCCCTTTCCTTGGGCGCGAGGGCGTGGCCGGTTTTTTCGAGCTGCTTCACTTTAATGTCGAGCAGCGTGCCGGCAGCTTGGTCGCCACCCATCACGGCGTAGCGCGCTGTCGGCCAGGCGAACAGGAACCGCGGGTCGTAGGCGCGCCCGCACATGGCGTAATGGCCGGCGCCGAAGCTGCCGCCGACGATCACGCTGAGCTTGGGAACGACGCTGTTCGCGACCGCGTTCACCATCTTCGCTCCGGCGCGGATGATGCCCTGGGCTTCAACTTCCTTGCCCACCATGAAGCCGTTGACGTCGTGGAAGAAGACCAGCGGGATGTGCGCCTGGTTGCAGTCCATGATGAACCGCGCGGCCTTGTCGGCGCTTTCGGGATAAATCACCCCGCCAAATTCGATCCGCTTGTCGGCGCGCTTGACCGCCTTCTTCTGGTTGGCGACCACGCCGACCGCGAACCCGCCCAGGCGCGCATAGGCGCACACGACGGTTTGGCCGAACTCGGCCCGGTACTCATCCATCGGCGCGTCATCGAGAATCGCCGCCATCAAATCGCGCATGTCGTACTGCTGCTGCGGATCGCTGGGAACCAGGTTCGCGAGATCTCGCCTTGCGGGCTCGACGGCGGCGATGCGGTCGAACGGCGAAGGCGGCGGCGGCCCGAAGCGCCCGACCAAATGGCGGATGCGTTCCAGGCAGCTCTCATCTGTTGGCTCGCGGAAATCCACCGTGCCGCTTACCGCGGCATGCAGCCGCGCGCCGCCCAGTTCCTCGCTGCCCACCACCTGGCCGATCGCCGCCTGCACCAGCGCCGGGCCGGCGAGGTACAGGCCGGAACCTTCCGTCATCAGAATGGTGTCGCACATCACCGGCAAATACGCGCCTCCGGCGACGCAGCTTCCCATGATGGCGGTGATTTGCGGAATGCCCGCCGCCGAGATCACGGCGTTGTGCCGGAACACGCGGCCAAAGTCGTCAATGTCGGGAAACACTTCATCTTGCAAGGGCAGGAAAACGCCGGCCGAATCCACTAGATACACGATCGGGAGCCGGTTTTCGAGGGCGATGGTCTGGCAGCGCAGCACCTTTTTCGCGGTCATCGGGAAGAACGCGCCGGCTTTGACCGTTGCGTCGTTGGCGATGATCATGGTCCAGCGCCCGCTGATTTGCCCCAGCCCGCAGACCACGCCGGCGGCGACCGCGCCGCCCCACTCCTCGTACATCCCCCACGCGGCGAACAAGCCGAGTTCCAGGAACTCGGTGTCACGGTCAATCAGCAGCGCCACGCGTTCGCGCGCGGTCAGACGGTGCTTATCATGCTGGCGCTTGATCGCGCCGGCGCCGCCGCCGAGGCGCAGCGTGGCTTCCTCGCGGCGCAGATTCTCGACCCGCTGGGCGATCGTCATAGTCATCGTTGTTTGGGCGCCGCGCTAGCTCGCGTTCATCGCGGCCAGGAAGTCGCCGTTGCTCTTCGATTTCAGCAGCCGGTCGCGCAGCAGCTCCATGGATTCGGTGACGGAGAGTGGATTGAG
The DNA here is from genome assembly GCA_025450725.1 of Terriglobales bacterium. Lineage (GTDB taxonomy): Bacteria > Acidobacteriota > Terriglobia > Terriglobales > SCQP01 > SCQP01. The sequence goes on along the minus strand of JANWLQ010000128.1, from coordinate 5,112 downwards.
CACCTTGCGCAGTACCCAAATGCGGTTGAGGTCGTCCTTGGGAATGAGCAGTTCTTCCTTGCGGGTGCCCGAGCGCTGGATGTCAATCGCCGGGAAGACACGCTTGTCCACCAGCTTGCGGTCGAGAATGATTTCCATGTTGCCGGTGCCCTTGAACTCCTCGAAAATCACGTCGTCCATGCGGCTGCCGGTGTCAATCAGCGCGGTGGCGATGATGGTCAGCGATCCGCCCTCCTCGATGTTGCGCGCCGCGCCGAAGAAGCGCTTGGGGCGCTGCAGGGCGTTGGAGTCAACGCCGCCCGAAAGCACCTTGCCGGAGGGCGGGACGACCGTGTTGTAGGCGCGGGCCAACCTCGTGATCGAGTCGAGCAGGATCACCACGTCGCGTTTGTGCTCGACCAGGCGCTTGGCCTTTTCGATCACCATTTCAGCCACCTGCACGTGACGCGATGCGGGTTCATCAAAAGTGGAGCTGATAACCTCGCCCTTGACCGTGCGCTGCATGTCGGTGACCTCTTCCGGACGCTCGTCAATGAGCAGGACAATGAGCACGATTTCCGGGTGATTGGCGGTGATCGAGTTGGCGATGGCCTGCAAGAGCATGGTCTTGCCGGTGCGGGGCGGAGCGACGATCAGCCCGCGCTGGCCCTTGCCGATGGGCGTGCACAGGTCCATGATGCGGCCCGAGACGTTCTCGCGGATGGTCTCGAGCTTGACCCGCTCGGCGGGATAGAGCGGCGTCAGGTTGTCGAACAGGATCTTGTTGCGGGCCTCTTCCGGGGCCTCAAAATTGAGCGCCTCGACCTTGACCAGGGCGAAGTACTTCTCGCCCTCGTGCGGCGGGCGCACTTGGCCGGAGCAGGTGTCGCCCGTGCGCAGGTCGAAGCGGCGGATTTGCGAGGGCGAGACGTAAATATCATCCGGCCCGGGCAGATAGTTGTAGTCGGGCGAACGCAGGAAGCCGTAGCCGTCGGGCAGGATTTCCAGCACGCCCTCGGCGAAGATATGGCCTTCTTTTTCGCTCTGCGCCTGCAGGATTTTGAAGATCAGATCCTGCTTGCGCATGCCGCTGGCCCCGGGAAGTTGCAGCTCACGGGCGACCTTGGCTAGTTCGGTGATGTTTTTTTCTTTGAGTTCAGCAATGGTCATGGGAGAAATTCGAGAGAAGGGAGGGAAAAACGAAAGGAAGCCACTTGCGGACGCGAACGGCAGGGCAAACTCACGATTGGGGGACATACGGCCCGCACGGACCGTACAACCCACAATATACCACTACATACAACAAAAAAACAAGCGTGCCTTAATCCAAATCCACGTCGCGCAAGGGGCGGGGCTCATCCGGATTATCGCGCACTCGGCGCAAACTTTGATCGAATTTTTTCGATAAAAGATCGTCACGGTTCTTTTCGGCACGCACCGATTGCTGGAAGCGCTGGTCGCGGTCCTCCTGCTGCTTCTGCAGCAGCTCGCGGCTGCGGTCGAGGTCCACGGTCTTCCCCCGCGGCGCCTTGTGCTCGAGCACCATGCCGGTCTCGGCATCTACCTGCATCTGGGACCCGCAATCGGGACAGCGCACCGTGAGCACGTCGGCCATGGCTTAATCATGCGCCTAGTGGCGGGCGGGCGCAAGCGGGGGCTCAGCTTCGCTGTAATGCCGCTCGCTCACGGCGCGCAGGCGTTCGGCGGCGGTTTCGGCGGTGAGGTCGCGCTGGGGCGTGGCGAGGAGTTCGTAACCGACCAGAAACTTGCGGATCGAGGCCGAGCGCAACAGCGGCGGCAGGAAGTGGGCGTGCAGATGCGCCTCGGGGTGCGCCGCGCCATGCGTCATCGCCTGGTGCAGCCCGAAGGAATACGGAAACGAAGTCTGGAACAGATTGTCGTAGCGGATGGTCACCCGGCGCAGGATGTCGGCCAGTTGCGCCGGCTCCCCGGGGGCAAGTTCAGCCAACGACGCGCGATGCGCGCGGCTCACGACCAGCGTCTCGAACGGCCACACCGCCCAGTAGGGCACCAGCGCCAGGAAGCCGTCGTTTTCGCAGACAATGCGCTCGCGCCGCGCGCTCTCGAGCTGGGCGTAGGCGCACAGCAGGCACTCACCATGGGCGCGCCGGTACTCGGCGAGTCCCTGCTGTTCACGGGCGACTACATTGGGCACCGATTGCGAGGCCCAGATTTGGCCGTGCGGATGTGGATTGCTGCACCCCATCATGGCGCCGCAATTTTCAAAAATCATAACCGCGCCGATGTTACTGCGCGCGCCAAGCGAGCGGTACTCCTCGGTCCAGGCGCCGACCACGGCTTCGACCGCGGACGGAGAAAGACGGGGCAGGCTGAGGTCATGCCGCGGCGAGAAACAAATCACGCGGCATACGCCCGCTTCCGGCGGTCCCTGTAGCAAGGGGTGGATTGGCGCTTGCGGCTCCCGCGCTTCAGGCATGAGCGCAGGGAAATCGTTGTCGAAGACAAAGACTCCGGCATAGTTCGGGTTGCGTTCTCCCGAGGCGCGCGTCGCGCCCGGGCAGAGATAGCAATCCGGATCGTGGGCCGGGCGGCGAGTGTCGGCAGGGGGCGAGACCTGACCCTGCCAGGGACGCTGTTCGCGCGCGGGCGATACCAGCACCCATTCGTCAAGGAGGGGGTTGTAGCGCCGCTGCGCGCCGCTAGTGTGCGACATCTTTCTCCTCCATCTCCCCCACACCGCCGGCGGCGTGACACTCCCAAATCGAAGGCTGCAGGCCGGTCGCCTCGGTGTAGTCGCGTGCAACTTGACGGCGCATGGCAGCCACGCATTCGGGCGCAACCAGCGCCAGCGCGCATCCGCCAAAGCCGCCGCCCATCATGCGCGCGCCGTACACGCCAGGCCGCTCGCGGCAGAGCTCGACCATGCAGTCGAGTTCGGCGCAGCTCACCTGGTAATCATCACGGAGACTCCTGTGCGACGCGTTCAGCAACTCCCCCAACGCGCCGTAATCAACGCGTTCAATCGCCGCGGCCGCGTCCACGACGCGCTGGTTCTCGCTCACTACATGGCGGACCCGCGCGGCCAGCAAGGGTTCGAGACGCGCGAAGTCGCCGGCGCCGGCGTCGCGCAGCGATGGCAGGCCGAGTTGCCGCGCCGCCCGCTCGCACTGCTCGCGGCGCAGGTTGTACTCGCTCGTGGCATTGTCGTGGCGCACCTTGGTGTCGCAGACAACCAGGCTCGCCTTGGCGGGCCAGGGCAGCCAACGCGCTTCGAGGCTGCGCGTATCAAGCATCGCCAGCTCCCCGGCGCGGCCATGACAGGCAATATAAAAGTCCATGACGCCGCATTTCGCGCCGCTGAATTCATGACTCGCCCGCTGGCACAGCAACGCCAACTCGGTCAGCCCGAGAGACGCCGAACTGGTCGCGAGCAGACCGTAGGCAACCGCCACGGTCACCGCGGCCGACGAACTCAGCCCGGCGCCAATCGGCACTTCGCTGTCGAGCATAATCGAGCAGCCCATGAGTTCAACCCCAGCGCGCCGCAGGAGCCGCGCCACGCCCCGCAAATCATCCGACCAGTGCCGCCGCTCCGGCCGCACAGGCTCTTCGTCGAGATCGAATACGGCACAGTCCTTATACTGCGCCGAACGAATCTCGATGCGGCGGCCAGGCCGCGGAACAAACGCCGCCCAGGCGGCAAGGTCAATCGCGGCCGGCAGGACCCAGCCCTGGTTGTAGTCGGTATGTTCGCCGATTAAGTTAATCCGCCCAGGGGCCCGAAACAGGCGCGGCATGTGTCAGTTCACGCGGACCAGGGCGACACCGTGCGGAGCGACGGTTACGGTGAGCGTATCGGCGGCCGGCAGCGCCTTGTTACTCCAGAGATCAAGCACGTGGCGGGGACGCGCGACGCCGATGTCGCTCCAGCGCACCGACATGGACTGTGGTTGTTCGGAGCGGTTGAATAATCCGACCGCACTGCCCGAGGCCAGATGGCGGAGCCAAATCTCGGTGTCTCCACTCTGGGCGACACGCGTGCCCTGGCGACCGAGCTTATCCTGATCCACCGCAATGACGGCGCGATTGGTGAGAATGTCGCGGATGTCCGGCTTCATGGCGGAGAGATCGTTGCCGGCCAGCATGGGCGCGGCGAGCAGCGACCAGAGGCTGAAATGGGTGCGGTATTCGTCGTCGCTCATGCCGCCGTTGCCGACCTCGAGCATGTCGGGATCGTTCCAATGCCCGGGTCCCGCCGCGCTCTCGCGGCCGTTCTGACCGAACCCAATGCGCGCCATGGAAGCGTAGTTGTCGCTGATGTCGCCGGTGGTGCGCCAGAGGTTGCCGCCGGCGGCGAAGCCCCAGCTTCCCACGTCGAGATCACCGTACTGGCAGAGGCTGAACACAATCGGGCGTCCGGTGGCGCGCAAGGCGAGCGCCATTTTCTCGTAGGCCGGCTTCATCTCGTCGGCGCTGTAGACCAGCCCCGCCGAGCACCAGTCGTACTTAAGGTAGTCAATGCCCCACGCGGCATACGTGCGCGCATCCTGCTCTTCATGGCCAAAGCTGCCTTCATAGCCGGCGCAGGTCTTGGGGCCGGGCGAGCTGTAAATGCCGAGCTTCAATCCGCGGCTGTGCACGTAATCCGCGAGGCCTTTCATATCGGGAAACTTGTTGTTCGCCTGGATGTTGCCCTGGGCGTCGCGGGTTCCTTCCCAGGTGTCGTCAATATTCACGTACGTGTAGCCAGCGGCCTTCATGCCGCTCGTGACCATGGCGTCGGCGGCGGCGCGCACGCCTTTGTCATCCACCAGGGCGCGGAACTTGTTCCAACTATTCCAGCCCATGGGCGGCGTCAGCGCCAAATGATTGGGGGGCAGCGCCACGAAAGGCGCAAGCGGCGGATGCTGCAACTCGGACGGCGCGTGATAGACGGTATCACTCGAGATGCGATGCAGTTCCACCGGCACAGGCGGACGCCGCGGACCGCGCCCGACCGCGTCGGGATAGCCGGGCGGCGCAATCGTCTGTACCACGACGACCGTCAGCTTGTCGCCGTCGAGCGTGCCCTTGAAGTTTTGCAGCGCGGCCTCGGGCCCGAAGGGGTGGCGGGTCGAAATGGTGATGTCATGTCCGGCACTCACGCCGGCG
>JANWLQ010000127.1 GCA_025450725.1 Terriglobales bacterium | reverse complement strand
TCGGCGAGGGCGGCCTGGGCTTGGGCGACTTTGGCCTGGGCCAGGGCGGCTTGGGAACGGCTGACGGCCTGCTGCTGGGGCGCGGTGGCGGCGGAGCGCACGCCGGCGGCGGCCTGGGCCACCTTGCTGCGGGCGACGTCGACTTGGGCGTTGGCGCTGGCGACCTGCTGCTGGGCGGCCTGTAACTGGGCCTGCGTGGCTTGCGCGGCGGCGGCGGCGGCCTTGGCCTGGGTCGCGATCTGGTCGTACTGCAGCTCGCTCACCTCCTGCTTGGAGACCAGTTGCGCGTACCGCCGTTCGTTCGCCTGGGCGTTGCTGGCGGTGGCCTGCGCCTCGTTCACCTGCGCCTGAGCGGCCCGAACGTTGGCCTGTGCAGTCGCGAGTTGGCGCTCGGCCAGGGTTTCGCCCGCTTGCGCCTCCTGCAATCCCGCCTGCGCGCCGCTTAAGGTTCCGGCGCTGCTGGCGGTGGTGATCGGCACCCCGGAGGTCGCGCCCCGGGCTTGGGCCTCGGCGGCGGCGAGGTTGGCCTGGGCCTGATGCACGGCGTCCTCATAGGGACGGGGATCGAGGCGGTACAGCACTTGCCCGGCGTGCACCAACTGGTTATCGTTGACGTCCACTTCGACCACCGTGCCGGTGACGCGCGGCGCCACCGACTGGATGTGGCCGACGATCTGGGCATCGTCGGTGGACTCGCGGTTACGGTAGTGGAGGTAAACCCCCACGATGACGGCGAGGACGACGATCACGGTGACGATGAGCAGCGGCTTACGGCTTCGGCCGGTGGCCGGCTGGACGGCGGCGCCTTCAACTTCAGCGGGTGGGACGGCGTGGGATTCGCTGGGCATGGTCGTGTTCCTTAGTGCGTTTGCAGATACTGCTGGTAGCGGCTGGCCGCCACCCCCAGGGCTTGCGCCAACTGCGCTTTGGCGACGTTATAGGCGTAGAGGCTGGAGATGGTGCTCTCGTCGGCATCGGCCACCGACTGTTGCGCTTGCACCACCTCGAGGTTGTCGGCGACGCCGGCCTTGAACCGGTCCTGCGCCAACTGCAACTCCTGATGGGCCATGAGCTGGGCGTCCTGGGCGACGGTGACTTGATCGCGGTTGCTGGCCAGGTCGAGCAGCGCCGAGCGCACTTCGACATCGATCTGGGCGCGCAGGTCGGCGAGGCGGCTGCTGGCGTCGCGGAACTGGGCTTGGGCGCGCAGCCGGTCGGCGCGGTAGGCGCCGCCGGCGAAGACGGGCACATTGAGGCTGGCGCCGAAGGAGAAGACGGGGTGGTTGGAGCCGATCTCGTGCCCGATGGTGCCCCAGTTGCCGGCCAGTCCAAACGTGGGCAGGCGTTCCGCATCGGCGGCGGCAATCAAGAGCTTGGCGGCGCGCTCGGCCGCTTGCGCGGCGCGGTAGTCGGGGCGGGTGGTGAGAGCTTCGGCTACCGCCTGCGCCTCGTCGGGGACGGTGATCTGGGTGAAGGCGGGCGTGCTGGCCAGGGTGAAGTTCTGGCTCAGCGGCAGGCCGATGGTCCGCGCCAACTGCAGCCGCTGCTTGGCGAGCGCATTCTGCTGGGCGGTGAGCTGCTGCTTTTGCCGATCGCGCTGCACCTGCGCGCGCACCGCGGTCAGGGCGTTGACGGTGCCGGCGTGGAGCATGTCCTGGGCTTGCGAGAGCTGGCTTTGGGCGGTGGCCAGCTCGGCTTGCGCCGCCTGCACGCGGCTCTGATCGGCGACGGTCAGCAAATACTGATTGGCCACTGCCAGCACCACCAGGTTGCGGGTGGATTGATAGTTGGCCTGCGTCGCCTTCTGCATGGCGCCGGCGGCGCGCGCATTGTCGAGCGCGCTCAGATTGACCAGCGGCACGCTGGCCGAGGCGCTGGCCTGGAACACGTTGAAGGGGCCGACCAGCAAGGGCACGCCGGGCACGGAGATGCCAAAGGCGGCGAGGTTGACCTTTTGCCGCAATTCGCCCGCGCTGGCATCGACACGGGGCAGGAGCGCCGCCACGGCGGCCATGCGTTCGGCCCGCGCCTCATCGCCGGCGTTGCCGGCGATAATCGGGGCCAGGTTGTTGTGCAAGCCCATCTGAATGGCTTGGTCCAGGCTCAACGCCAGCGTGCCGCTGGTGGTTTGCCCGGCGACACCACCCTCCAGCGCCGCCGCGCCCGCCGTGACCGGCGGCAGCATCACCGGCGCCGGCCGGTTCGCCTGCGCTGGCGGCAGCCCTTGCGCCGCCAACCGGCCACCGGTGAGGACCACCCCACCGACGAGAGCGATGATCGCGGCGGTTGGAAACCGCTTCAGTGAAAGGTGGCGCGCCACTTTCATGCCTTGACTCCGTTCCAAAATAGATTGAACACGAACCGTTCTCCGTCAAACTCCGGGTTCTGTCCCGCCAACCCGGAAAAACGCATGGCAAATACCGCCTTGGTCAGCTCCATCAACGCCATTGCCGTCTCCAGCGGATCGCCCGGCCGCAGCTCGCCCTTCTGCATCCCCTCCGCCAACACCTGGGCCAGGTAAGCGGCCGACTCCGTATACAGCTCCCGTACCGGCAGCCGGTGCAATCCGCCCGGCCCACAAAACTGCCCGAACTCGGTCAGGTACATGCGCATGAACGCCTCGTCGGAGCGGAAAAACTCGAAGCGCACGCGCAGCGACGCCCGAATTTTGGCTTCCGTCCCCTCGGCCCGATCCACCTCCTGCTTGCCGCAGGCGATCATTTCGCGGAATCGGGAGCTGAGGGCGTTCCAGAAGATCTCGTCCTTGCTGGAGTAGTAGAGGTAGAGCGTACCTTTGGCCACCCCGGCTGCGGCCGCGATCATCTCAATCGTGGATGCCGCGAAGCCGTGCTCGCCAAACACCTTCCGCGCTGCGGCGAGAATCTCGGCCTCCCGAAACTCTGTCAATGCTTGGCGCCGGGTTTTGCCCTCTAAAGACATATTCATATAACTGACCGGTCAGTCAGTTGAATATACGTGCAGTCTAGTAGATGGAAAGCGTGGTGTCAAGCCTTATTCTTGCGTCCACTGCGTCAGCCAGATGTAGTAGGCGGCGTAGCCCCGCCAGGGGGCGAAGCGGCGCCATTTGCGCTCCAGGGCTTGCGGGGTCAGCGAGGTACGGGAGCCGTAGAGGAGGGTGACGGAGCGCAGCAGGCCGGCGTCCTGGAGCGGGAGCGCGTCGGTGTGGCCGAGGCCGCGGAGGCGGGCGTAGGCGGCGCTCCAGCGGCCGACGCCACGCAGCCGCATGAGGTGCTCGATGACGGCCTCGGCGTCGTGCTCGGAGGGTGGGTGCAGCTCGCCGGCCAAGGCGGCGCGGGCCATGGCGGCGAGCGCGCGCGCCTTGGGGGCCGAGACTTGCAGCGGGCGCAGCGCCTCCGGTGTCAACCCGGCCAGCACGGCGGGGGCGGGGACGCCGCGGTAGCGGTGGCCCTCGAACTCGACCTCGGGGCCAAAGGCGGTGTAGAGCTGGCGCTTGACTTGGGCGGCGAACCAGAAGTTGAGCTGCTGCTCAAGGATGGTGGCGACCAGGCACTCGTAGAGCGAGGGGAAGCGCAGCACGCGCAAGCCGCAAAAGCGCTGGGTGAGGGGCTCGAGCACGGGATCGCCGCGGAAGCTGGCATAGCAGGCGGCGAGATCGGTGTCGGCCGATACCATGGCGCGCACGCGGCTGGCCACACCGGTAACGGTGTGGGGCGCGTAGTCCGAATCTCGGCTGGCGCCTGTCAGGCGCCAGCCGAGATTCGGGTTATCGATCGACCCGCGGTTCGATAGGCGCAGCAGGGCGGGCTGGCCCGTCCACCAAACCACGCGGCGGTACTCGCGGCCGTGCCAGTAGTCGCCGGCGGCGCTCCAATCGCGTCCGGCACGGGGGGGCGCGCACAGCAGCCGGGCGGAAAGTTCCAGATCGAAGGGGCCGGCGACGGCGACGCGGCCCTGGAGTTCTTTTAGCGGCACTGGAGGGCGCAGCGGCCGGTAAAGAACCCGAGCATCGAGCCTACCAAAAGATCAGACGGGAAGTGCTCCTTGGCGGTGAAGCGGGCGGCGGTGACGCCTCCGGCCACCGTGTAGGCGGTCCAGTCCGCCCAGGTTGAGTTGGGGTACTGGTGGGCGAGCACCGAGGCCATGGTGAAGGCGCCGACGGCGTGTCCGGAGGGGAAGGAGGAGCCACTTTCGTTGAAGCCGCCATCGGCATCGTCCAGGGTGCCGGGGCGTTCGCGCCGGGCGGCGAACTTGAGGGTTTGGACCGAGGCGGTGGCGTAGGCCTCGGCGCTGAGCGTGACCAAGGCCATATGGCCCATGGCGGGGCAGAACAGGCACCGGGACTCGATGGCGGTGGCGGTGATCACGACGGCCGGTTCGATATAAAGCAGCCCGCGGTTGGACCAGGTGTTGCTGGAGCGCTCCAGACTGGGAGATTGGATCCGGCCCGAGGCGGGGGCGTCGCCCCAGGCGATGAGCGCTCCAGTCGAGACGGCGAAGAGCAAAGTGGCGCGCCAATGGTGGAGGGCGGCCGCAGGGAGCGCGGCGGTGCCGCCAGCGAGGCGGCGAAGGGTGACGCCGACGGGAGCCCATTGCGCCTGAGCTCCGGTGGCCAGACCGGCGACCAAGCCCAGCAACAGTAGAGAAGAGATGAAGCGACGCATAGTTTAGCCGGGGTGGCGCTGGCGGACCGCCTCAAAAAGGGCGATGCCGCAGGCGACCGCGGCGTTGAGCGAGGCCACGCCGGGGGCGAGGGGGATGGCGACGAGGGCATCACAGCGCTTGCGGGTGAGGGCGTGCAGGCCGCGGCCTTCACCGCCGACCACCAGCACCGTGGGCGGGCGAAAGTCGTGCTGCCAGATGGAGGCGGGAGCGGCGGCATCGAGGCCGACCACCCACCAGCCGGCGTCACGGCAGGTCTCGAGCGCCTGCACCAGGTTGCCGGCGCGGGCCACGCGGACGTGCTCCAGCGCCCCGGCGGAGACGCGGTCGACGGTCTCGGTGAGCCCGGCGGCGCGGCGGCTGGGGAGCACGACGCCATCGGCGCCAGCGCCGCAGGCGGCGCGCACGATGGCGCCCAGGTTGTGGGGGTCCTCGATGCCGTCGAGGGCGAGCAGGAGCTTCTGGGGGGTGGCGGCGAGCAAGGCCTCGATGGTAAGGACGGGCTTGGCTTCAGCGACGGCGATGACGCCCTGATGGTGGGCGGCTCCGGCGCTCATCTGCGCCATGCGGTCGAGGGCCGCGGGGGGCTCCAGCCGCACCGCGACCCCGGCGGCGCGCGCTAGCGTGATGACCTCGGCTAGGCGGGGATCGCGCCGGGCGCGGTTCACCGCGATGTAGCGCAAGGGCGTGGCGGCCCGCAAGGCCTCGCGGACGGCGTGCACGCCGGCCAGCAGGCGCGGCGGCGCGCCCCCTGGCGAAGGCGAGTGCGGCCGCTCGCCGCCTGGCAAAGGCGAGCGCGGCCGCCCTCCGTTGGGCGAAGACGCGCGTGGCGGGCCCGGCTTCATTCCGCGTACTGCAGCAGCGAGAGCACGTCGTACTGGGCGAGGCGCTGGCGGCCATTGAGGAAAGTCAACTCGATGATGAAGGCGAGCCCGGCGACGGTGCCGCCCAATTGCTCGACGAGTTGAGTGCTGGCGATGGCGGTGCCGCCGGTGGCGATGAGGTCGTCGACGATGAGCACGCGCTGGCCGCGGGTGATGGCATCGCGGTGGATTTCGAGCTTATCGGTGCCGTACTCGAGGCTGTACTCGGCCGCCGCGGCGGGAGCGGGCAGCTTGCCGGGTTTGCGGATGGGCACAAAGCCCGCCCCCAGGCGGTAGGCGAGCGCGGGGCCGAAGATGAAGCCGCGGGCTTCGATGCCGGCCACCACGGCGATGGACTGGCTGGCATAGTGCTCGGCCAAAAGGTCCACCACGCGGGCGAAGGGCTTGCGCTGCTTCAGCAGGGTGGTGATGTCGTAGAACAGGATGCCGGGTTTGGGGAAATCCGGCACGGCGCGGATGTAGGCCTTGAGCGCCTCACACTCCTGGGCACGGTTCATGGTTGCGGTTGGGGCCATTGAAGTAGGGGTGGTGGCCATGGTTTTCTTTAATCCTCCACGATGTCAAACCGGGTGTGTGTGTCCAGCAGGGGTGGCGTGGGCGGGGCGGCGGTGCGCACCACCTGCTCCACCCACGCCCCGGGCGGGCCCAGGCGAAGCTGAATCTCGAGCTGGGTGAGGGCGGCCGCCGTCCCGGCGGCGGTGACTTCGACGGCGTGATCGGGCCGGTTCTTTACCCAGCCGCGCACCTGCAGTTTCTGGGCGGCGCGCCACACGAACATGCGGTAGCCGACACCCTGCACCCGCCCCTGCACTTCAAATCGCGCGCATTCCATTTGGGGCCTGTTCCTTTTGCATTGTATGGCACCGGAGCCGGGATCGGCGCATCCTATTGGACACCAAGGATGGGGGTTGTCAAACAGAGCGTAGGGAAACTGCGGGCGCTCCGCCCAGGGCAGATTCGGCGAGAAGCTCAGCGGACCTTCCGGCTGGTGCTGATCGCCGCTGACGAAGCCGAGCGGGAAGCGCTGGCCCAGGTGTTGATCCCCGCCGGCAGCGGTAGTGCCGAGCGCGGCCGGGCGCTGAACGCCTTGGCGGTTTCCGGTGAGCGGCCCCCCGCGGCGGAGTCGGCGGAGGTGACGGTGTGCACGCCCCGCGCCGCCGCCAGCGGCCAGCTAGGGCCGGGTGCATACCCAGCGCATGTGATTGTGGACGTGGCCGCGCCCGAAGCGGGCTTGCGGGCGCTGCTGCGCGCCCATCCGGAGCTGCGGCTGGCGCTGGCGCGCACCTTCCCGCCGCTGCGGGATTTATTGGCGCGGGATCTGATCCGCGCCGTGGCCGCGCGCAACGCCGCCGTAGCCGCCATCAGTGCCTTGCCCGAGGTGATCCCCACGCCGTTGAGCTTGCTGCTGGCGCTGGGGGAGATGGGCTCCGACACGGTGGTGATTACCGGCAACCAGATCGGGCTGGCGTTTGAGCTGGCGGCGCTGCGGGGCGAGGTGGTGGGGTGGCGGGCGCAGGCGGGGCCGGTGTTGTCGATCGTGGCCGGGGGGCTGGGGTGGCGGACGCTGGCGCGGGAGGTGGTGGGATTGATCCCCGCCGGCGTCGGTCTCGCCGCTAAAACCGCCATTGCCTACTCGGGTACCATGGCGGTGGGCACGGCGCTGTGGCGGCGGCCGCAGCCGCGCGCGCGCATGCCCAAACTTCAAGTGGCACGATCTTCCACTCCATCCCGCGAGCTTGCCAGCCGGCGGCAAACGGCGTAGTTGTAGAGCAGAGCAGTAACCAGAGGGAAACTGATAATGAACCTTCACATTACAGTCCAAGTCCCGCGTTCCCCAGACCTGGAAAAAGTCATGAACCGGCTGCCCGCCAAGCTGGAGCCGCTATTGATCGCCTTCCAACCGGAGCTGGTGCAGTTGCAAGGCCGGCTGGTGCGGCATACCAGCCGGGAAGGGGTGTGTTGCAATCTCAACCTGCACCTCCCCACCGCGCAATTGAGCAGTGAACACACCGCCGCCACCGCGCAGAGGGCGTTCCGCGCCGCCAGCGAGGAGTTGGTGCAACAGGTGCGCAAGCACAAGCAGCGGTTGCGGGAGAACCGCACCCTGGCGCCGGACCAGGGGCGGCCACGGCTGGCGGTGGCGCACCCCCATTATGCCGGCGCGGCGCAGGAGCGCCGGCGGGCCGACTTGGCCGGCTACTTCGGGGCGCACCACGCGGAGCTGCTGAGCTTCGTGCAGCGGCAGATTGGGTTGCGGGAGCGGCTGGGGGAGTTGCAGCCGGGGCAGGTGGAGGCGGACGAGGTGCTGGACGAAGTAGTGGTGGCGGCGCTGGAGGCGACCCCATCGCCGGCGCCGGTGAGCCGCGGGCGGTGGCTGCTGGTGCTGGCGGCGGCGGCCATCCGCAAGCTGGTCAAGGCCTACAGCGATCACCAGCATGGCCTGGAGCACCGCTCGCTGGATGCCGACCCGGAAGCGGCTGACGCACCCGACCCGGAGACCGTCGCCGCCACCACCGAAATGATGGACCAGCTCGCCCTGGCGCTGGCGCCGTTGCCGCGGGTGCAGCGCCATGACCTGGTGCTGTACCTGTTGGAAGGGTTCCGGCCGCAGGAGCTGGCCGAGCTCTCCCACCGCACGCTGGGCGAGGTGGAGGCCTCGCTGGCAGGAGCCGAAACGGCGCTGCGCGCCAAGCCCGAGTTGTCGCCATCGCTGCGGCAGCGGCTGCGCCTGGGGATGGTTCCCCAAGCCTCCTGAAGCGCATGGGCAGTAAGTGGGGGTTGGGCGGCCTAGGAGGCCGAGGCGGCGGCATGGTCCTGGGAGTGTGCCTGGCGGGAGCGTTTGCGGCAGGGTGCCGGACGCAACCGGCGCCGCAGCCGGCCCAGCCCCGTGCCGCCGTGCGGAGGGCGCCGCCGGCGGCGCCGGCCCCCGCCGCACCGCTGCCGCCCCCGGTGGCGGCGCCGCCGCCACCGGGGGCGCGTGGGCCGAGCCGTCCCGCCGCGCCGGCCCCGGATCCCACAGCGGTGCTCATCCAATCCCTGGAGCAGCAGTACGCCGCCGCCCTAGGGCTCTACAACGTGGGCCAGCTCGATGAGGCCCGCGCCGGTTTTGACGCCACCGTGGACCGGCTGCTGGCGGCCAACCTCGACATCCCCGCCTCGCCCCGCCTGCAGCGTGAGCTGGACTCGCTGGTGGACCGGATTCATGCCTTGGAGAGCGACGTGCTGCCCGCGGGCGGGCTGACACTGGCGCAGGCCCAGACCACGCCCCTGGACCGGACGCCGGAGCTGACCTTTCCCATCGACGCCGCCACCCGCGCCGAGATCGAGAAGGAATCGCGCGCCGCCCTCGCCAGCGCCGCTAATTCTGCCGGTGAGGAGCTGCCGTTGGTGCTGAATGACGCGGTGATCCGCTACCTCCACTACTTCACCACCAAGGGGCGGGACGATTTTATCGACGGCTACCGGCGCGCCGGGCGTTACCGCGCCATGGCGGATCGGATCTTCGCCCAAGAGGGCGTGCCCAGCGACCTGCTGTACATGGCGCAACTGGAGAGCGGCTTCGATCCCCAACTGGGAAACAGCGCGGGGGCGCGGGGCATGTGGCAGTTCATGCCCGCCCGCGCCGACGACTACGACTTGAAGCGCACCCACTGGGTGGACGAGCGCGACAACCCCGAGTTGGCCACCCGCGCCGCCGCCCGCCACCTCAAGGACCTGCACGCCGAGTTTGGGGATTGGTTGCTGGCCATGGCCGCCTACAACGCCGGTCCGGGCGATGTCGAGCGGGCCGTGGCGCGCACCGGCTACGCCGATTTCTGGAAACTCAGCGACCTGGGAGCGTTACCCCGGCTGACGCGGGACTACGTCCCCATCGTCATCGCCACCGCCCTCATCGCCAAAAACCCGGCCCAGTATGGCTTTTCCGGCCTCCAGGTCGATTCCCCGGTGGCGGTGGACCGCGTGGCCCTGGAGCACGCGCTCGACCTGCGGCTGGCGGCCGAGTGCGCCCGGGTCACGTTGGCGGATATCCAGCATTTGAACCCCAGCTTGCTGCGCTATGAGGCGCCGGCCGGGTTCACGCTCAAGCTGCCCCAGGGCAGCGGGGCTGCGTTCCAGCGGGCGCTGGCCACGGTGCCGGCTGGCGACCGGATCAACTGGCGGGTGCACTGGGCCGAGGCCGGGGAGACGTGGACGCAATTGGCGAACCGCTACCACGTCAGCCTGACGCGGCTGATCGCGGCGAATGGGGTCCCCGTCCGGGCGGGCCAAAGCGATCCACCCCGCCCCGGTACGCCGGTGGCGCTGCCGCTGGGTGGGGCCACCGCGCCGGCGGCCGCCTCCCCGCGGCGCTCGAAAAAACATTGACCCTTGGACCTGATTAGGCTTGCGGGAACGGTTGGGGCTTGCCAGAATGTGGGTGCCGGGGCCCCTACGGCACAGGAGGCGGAATGTACAACGACAATCAGGCGACATGGCGCACGGCCGCGGATGACGGCAAAGATGCGTTCAGTTTCACGCCCAATGAGGCTAGCCCGGATTTCGGCGACGACGACGAGAATGAACTGGAAACGTTTGCGGCGCTGATTGAGACGGTGCCGGTCGAGGTCGAGACGGTGGAAGTGGCGCCGCCGGCCGCGCCGCGGCGCGCGGCAGCGAAACCCAAGCCGGCGGCCAAGGCCAAGCCCGCGCCCCGGGCCGCGGCGAAAAAGGCGGCCAAGCCCGCCGCTAAAAAAGCCGCCGCAAAAAAGGCCAAGCCGGCCGCCAAAAAATCCACCCGGCCGGTAGCCAGGAAAACGGCGGCGAAAAAGGCCGCCCCCAAAGCCGCCAAAAAGGGCGCGGCCAAAAAGCCGGCGCGCGCGGCCGCCAAGGCCGCCAGCAAACCCGCCGCCAAGAAAGCGCCCGCCAAGAAAGCCAAAGCCGCCAAAGCGGCGAAGAAGCCGGCAAAAAAGGCCGCCCGGAAAAAAGCCTCCCGCCGTTAACGGCAACTCGCGGCAACGGAACGGCAACTAACTGCAGTGGGCGCGCATGCCTGAGGTGTGCGCGCCCACTGGCATGGGAGAGTAGTGCAGCGAACGCCCCGTGGAGATCTCCTACATCCTCGACCGCCGCCTCGCCGTCGGTGGCGGCATCTGGACGGCCGAAGCCATGGCCACGCTGGCCCGCCTGGGATTCACCCATATCGTCAATCTGCAAATCGAGTTTGACGACCGCGAGCTCGCCGCCGACGCCGGGATCGAAGTCTTATGGAACCCCACCGATGACGATTTCGAGCCCAAGCCGGCGGAGTTCTTCGAGCGCTCGACGCAGTTTGCCCTGGAGGCGCTGCAGGACGAGCGCGCGCAGGTGTACGTGCACTGCGCCGCCGGCATTCACCGCGCTCCGCTCACCACCGCCGCCATCCTGTGTGCTTTAGGCTACGAGCCCAACGACGCCGTGCGCCTGGTCGCCGCCCGCCGCAGCGGCGCCGATTTCCCTGAGGTCTACGTCGACAGCCTGCGGGCGTGGGCGGCGGAGCGGGAAGCCCGGGTTTAAGGGGGCGAGATACTCCTGCACGAGCAGATCGGCGATCCAACGTTGGCCGACGGCATCCTTGACAGGCTGGTTCGCAACGCCCACCGCATCGATTGTCAACTATGGCGAAGCTCGTGTTCGGAATGAACCAGTCCCTCGACGGCTACGTCGACCATATGGCGTTTGCGCCAAGCCCTGCGCTCTTCCGCCACTTCATCGAGGAGGCTAAGGGACAGGCGGGCAGTGTCTACGGTCGAAAAATATATGAGATCATGCGCTACTGGGACGACGATCGTCCTGAATGGGATGCAGAGCACCACGCCTTCGCGACGGCGTGGCGGAAACAGCATAAATGGGTCGTCTCGCGCTCGCTGAAGTCGGTCGGCCCCAACGCCAGCCTTGTTGGTGATGATCTTGAGCGCGCGATGCGCCAGCTGAAGGCCGAGCGCGACGGGGAGATCGAAGTTGCTGGCCCAGACTTGGCAAAGAGCCTCACCGAACTTGGACTTATCGATGAGTATCGAATCTACCTCCACCCTGTCGTTCTTGGTCACGGCAAGCCATATTTCGCTGGACCCAGGCCGCCGCTCCGCCTAAAGACACATGATCGGATTGGCGAGGATGTGATCAGGTTGACCTACGTTCCTGCTTAATCTCGCCGATAACCCACGATTGGCAGACGGCCTCCTCGTCAGCACGAAAGCCATGCCACGACGGCGTCATGGGGACGCATATTGGGGTTCTGCCGTTCGCACCACTTCGTCACGGAAGTAGTGGCTTAGGTCCTGGGCGGTTCGCAGGTCCACGCGCTTGCCCCCCAGCATTTCGGAAAGCTCGGTCTCGATGCCGGCAAGGTCCAGAAGTCCAATCCTCGCTCCCGGCTCAAACTCGACGAGCAGGTCAATATCGCTGTCCGGGCGGTTCTTTCCCTTCAGCGCCGAGCCGAACAGCGCAAGACGCCGGATTTTATGGCGACCGGCAAAGCTTGTCCAGCGCCGTCTGGTCTGAAAAAAGCCCAGTCGTTTCGAGCTTCCTCAGCGAATGGCGCCAGCTCACCGGCATCCGCGTTCAGAGATAACTTCACTCCGTCATTGCCGCGTCACCGGCCCCAGCAGTTCGCCGTCTCCCAGCCATCCAGTGCGAACATCAGCGCCCGCCCCGGCCACGGCCATCAGGCGCGCCAGCCCACCGCCGGCTCGTTAATTGATCTGGAGCATCGGAAGGATTATGATGAATAGGGGAGGTGCCGCATGGAAGCGCTGATGGAACGCCTGACGACCAGTGAGGCGGCAGTCGCCGCCGGAGTGTCGGTCCCGCAGATTCATAGGATCATTGACGAGAAGATCTTGCCGGAAGACTTGTATAGCACCACGCAGATGCGGACATTCCGCACCGATGCCTGCGTTTTGATCGCCTTCTACTTCGCAACCGCCGAGTCGCTTACGGCGCAGGCCCGGCTGCGGACCATTCGGAATGCAATGGCGCATTGCGGCAGTTGGGACCAGTGGAGAGACTTCAACATTGAGGACCACTTCATCACGGTCCACTTTTCCGAGATTTGGGAAGGCGTCGAGGAACGCCTTCATCAGCTAAAGAGGGCTCGCGAGATGGTGATCGAAGACCCGGAGATTCTGAGCGGAACCCCGGTCATCAGGGGAACGCGAGTGCCCGTCTATGACGTTGCCGCGGCAGCCGAATCGGGAACATCGATGGATCGGATTCTCAAATCCTATCCAAGCCTGAAGGACTGGCAGGTCAAACTCGCGTCGTTCTACGCAAAGGCGGTTCCCCTGCGCGGCCGTCCCAAGGGGGCTTCAGGTGCTGGCGGCACTAAGGGGTCGATCACGAAAAAGCGACTACGCAGTTCGTTATCAGGGGGATGAGTGCGCAGTGAAATTTCTGATCGATGAGTGTCTGAGTCCGGATCTGGTAGCGGTCGCCCTGGGGCGGGGCTTCGGGGAAAGTTCTCATGTAGTTTGGATGGGAAAGGCTGGCTGCAAGGACTGGGCACTGAAGCGTTTCATCCTGGAGGGAGACTGGACCCTGGTGACACGGAACAGCGTGGATTTCGTGGTCCTGCGGGCGATCCGGGGACGGGCGGGCAATTTGCGGATGTTCCTCTTCACGCCGGCCTGATCTGTATCGCCGAAGTCCAATGCGAGCTGTTCGAAGCCGTCCTTGATGAAGTTGGGAGAGCCCAGCATTTGCTCAATGAAGTTGTCGAAGTCGATCTCGAATCTCCGGATGGCGAATTCACGATTCATCGGTATCGGATGCCCGAAGAAATTCCTTGACGGTGCCGACACGTGACGTGACCGAAGGTGCGCCTTGACCGCGCCGGGACGAGCACATGAAGTAAAAATAAATATATGTGCATCGGCATTCTTGGCTCTGGATTGATTGGCGGCAAGCTCGGGTGAGTTCGCTACTCTGAAGTGGCCCCGGATCGATGAGTTGAGTTGGCCCCACCTTCGGGCCTGAACCGCTACCTTGGTTGAATTGCCTGGGCGCCGTCGAGGACCAGGGTCATGGCGCTCAGGCTATCGAGGACGCCGGGTTCGCGGATGGCTAGCGGCGTCCGGCCGGCAAGAGCCTGCACCGTTTCGCCAATTCTACGGATGGCCCGCTCGCCCAGCCCCCAGAGCCGGGCAGTAACTGCTGCGGCTGGACGAAGCGGAACGGCAGCGCCGTGCTCCCCTTGCCCACGCCGACCAGTTCCAGCATGCACTCCTCGGCAACCTCCCGGAAGGGCGGGCCGGGGCGAAGCGAATCGCCGCCAAGTAGGGCTTCGGCCTGGCGGTTGACAGCCTTTTGCGCGGCCTCGCAAATACGGAGCAGGTCGGGGACGGCGACCGCACCTGGCCGCACGCCGCGGCCGTGCAGCCTCAGCTTGAGCGCATATTGTGCGTGCTTGGCCATCGCCCCTCCTATGGGTTGCAAACGCCGGGGA
Organism: Terriglobales bacterium; assembly: GCA_025450725.1. Lineage (GTDB taxonomy): Bacteria > Acidobacteriota > Terriglobia > Terriglobales > SCQP01 > SCQP01. The sequence goes on along the minus strand of JANWLQ010000127.1, from coordinate 14,787 downwards.
TAGGACCCCGTCCCGTCTACAATTGTCGCCGAAAACGGTGTGCTTTGGGGCCCGGAGCCGGCCCGCACCAAGGGGCGCAAGGGCGGGGCGAGCACACCGTTCTCAATCACCCGACGAGGTCACCTGGTGTCCGCGCCAGTTAGTGGCGGCGGACAGTACGTTGCGCGCCAGCGTTCCGGCGGCACGTAATGAGGCATTGGGAAGCCTCCGCGGGCGTGACGGGTCAGGAGTCAGGGCCGTAGGTCGGGATTTAAAGTGTGCCTCAGACGATGCGAACAAACGACGAAACTCAGAACGCGCTCGATGTGCAGCGACCGGCCCGGCACTGCCGATTAGGTGATAGACTTTGCACTAATCGTTGCCGGCCGTCGTTTGATCGGTGCACGGCAGCCGTCCCACAGGAGAGGAATCTCCGCTGGAGAGGAATCTCCGCTGCATTTCGGGGGAGAAGATTGAGCAAGTCACAGGCGCGTCGGGAGGTCAAGGTCGGACGCGATGGCAATTCGGTGGCTCCGTTGGACCTCCCACATACGACTCTCGCAGTTCAGCAAGCCGCCGAGAGAGGAACGGCGATGCCCGGTCAGGAATCGCCAACACTACGAGAACTCGCGGGTGTGAGGGGCCTCTATATCCTGCCCACGGACCCTTTCGCGGAGGAGGTACTCATCCCTGCTTTCCAAATTGCTGCGACGGTGAACTGCATGGTTGGTTTTTTTTCGAGTAGCGTGATCGCTTCGCTCGCTCCCGGGCTTGCAACGTACATCGCGCGATCCGAAAACAGTCTCCGGTTGATCATCAGTCCGTTGCTCAGCGAAGAGGACCAAGATGCGCTTAAAGATGGGCTCGGGCAGCCTGAGGTAATCGCGCGCGAGTGCCTTAACGATGGGTTCGGCATTACAGAGAATCTACTGCAGCAACACACCCTGAAGTGCCTTTCATGGATGCTCCGCTCAGGTCTTATAGAGATCAAAATCGCTCTGATGCGAGACGCTCTGTTTCACCCGAAAGTCTGGCTCTTCGAGTCGGCGGCGGACGTAATGGCGGCGCACGGATCGAGCAATGTAACCTATGCCGGGCTGAGGAAGAACATTGAACAGATCGCCGTTTCGAAATCCTGGGAGGACCCCAATCAGCAATACATCACCGCTAAGCTCAGCTACCAGTTCCAGCGGCTCTGGGACGAAAAAGAAGAAGGTTGCATGGTTGTCGGCTTGCCGCGCGCGATCAAAGAGCGGCTTCTGAAGACCTACAGCTCCGAGGCGCCGCCGACGGAAGAGGATTTGCGAGCGCTTTACGAGCGCGCGGTTGGCGCGCCCCAGCTCGGCGAGGTTCCCGCGAGATTGATCCATTCCCGGCAACGATCGTTCGCGATCCCCAGCGAACTTCGCTACGACGACGGCCCATTCGCACATCAGGGCGGAGCCGTCAATGCCTGGTGCGGGGCTGGTTTTCGCGGCGTTCTTGAAATGGCGACCGGTTCTGGCAAGACGATCACGTCTATGATCGGCGCGTACCGCTTGTATGAGCAGCACAAGCCGCTTTTGATCGTCGTCGCCGCGCCGTACGTGCCGCTCGTGGAGCAATGGTGCGAGGAGATCGAGCCATTCGGCCTCAAGGCTACAAACCTGACTACGCTAGGCGGTGCGAAGAAGCGCGCGGCCGAGATGCAGCGAATCAAGCGCCATCTGCGGGCGGGACTCTCAGACGCGGCAGCAGTCGTGGTAAGCCATGACACGCTATGCACACGGGAATTTCACAATGTCGTTTCGTCGTTCGATTGTGCACGTCTTTTGATAGCCGACGAGGTGCACAATCTCGGCAGTCCCTCCTTTATCAACAATCCTCCAGAATGTTTTGAACACCGGCTCGGGCTTTCAGCAACGCCGATCCGCCAATACGACCAGGAAGGCACGGACGCCCTGCTGGGATTCTTCGGCCCAGTGGTTTTCCAATTCACGCTTGAGGAAGCGATCGGGCGGTGTCTTGTCGAATATGAGTACTACGTGCATCCGGTCAGTCTTACCGCATGCGAGATGGACGACTGGCATGATTTTACAGACAAGATTAAACGAAATGCTTGGCGCAGCAACGAGGGTAAGCCCGATGAATACCTGACCACATTGATGCGAGACCGCCGGAAATTGCTAGAGACCGCGGAGGGCAAGCTGACCCGTCTGTCAACGCTACTTGACAAGGAAAATCTAAACACTCTGCGCCATACACTGGTCTATGCGACCGACAAAGCGCCGGAGCAGCTCGATGGCGTGAACAGGTTGATGCGGGACAAGGGAGTCCTTTTCCACCAGTTGACGGCACAAGAGACTGCGGACCGGGCGAAGACCAAGCGAATCATAAGGTCTTTCCAGCAGGGCGAGATTCAGGTGCTCACGGCAAAGCGTGTGCTTGACGAAGGTGTGAACATCCCGCAAATCTGCAAGGCATTCATTCTCGCCAGTACGACCGTCGAACGCCAGTGGGTGCAACGGCGTGGTCGCCTGCTGCGCACATGTAGGGCGACCAACAAAACATACAGCGTCATTCACGATTTCTTGGCGCTGCCGCCCGGCATGGAGAATGGATTTGATCCCGACGCGCGAAGCCTTGTGCGATCGGAGCTGCGGCGGGCTCAGGAATTCGCACGTCTTTCGAAGAACGCAGGGCGGCACGATGGTCCACTTGCAGTCATCGATAAAATGGTAACCGCGGCGTGTCTATGATCGCGCGGCGCGGGAATGGTGTATAAGATGCCACTCAATGACAGAAAAATAATTTCGATAATCCTCGAAGAGTGCAAAGGAATCGAGGAGCGTTGCGCTGGGTATCGCGAGGAAATAATAAATGCCATCTCGGACGTTGTCGAGTACGAACGTCAACATCGTGTGCAAGGGACAAATATCCAAAAAAAGGTCGGCGACAAATGCAATGCTGCGGCGCGCTTTCTGTCGGAGAGGCGCGGAATAAATGTGTCAGTTGAGGAGTAAGTGATCATGAAGCTGCTCCGCGCCAGTTTTGAAAATTTCCGCCTACTACGGGACCTTGAACTGAAGTTTTCCAGCGATCCGGAGCGCAAGCTGACCGTGGTCCGGGCAGCAAACGAATCCGGCAAGACCACCATATTGAACGGCCTGCAATGGGCTCTCTACGGCGATGCGGCGCTTCCTGGGAAAGGCGAGGATTTCCGCCTGCATCCGATCGATTGGGACGGCAGCGGCGGCCACCGAGTACCGATTGTCGCCACGGTTGAATTCGAGGTGACGACGTACCGGCGAGGTCCTTCCGGCCTGCGCGAGACGCGCCGGAAATTTCGACTCGTGCGGTCAGCATTCGAGGAAGTGAACGGCAAGACTTCGCGGCGCTCGCCATCAACAGTGCGGCTCTTCGCACTCAACGACACTGGTGCGAGTCCGATTGATGCGCCGGAAGCGCTTATCAATGACGAGCTGCCACCGGAGCTGCGCGATATTTTCTTTACCGACGGCGACCGCGCCCTGAGTTTCATAGAAGCCGATGTTGCGGTGTCTACGAAACGCGAGCGCGTGCAGCGCGCAATCCGCGCTCTTCTAGGACTCGGCGTCATCGAGGAAGCGATCCGCCATGTCCGCAAGGCGTCCTCCGACGTCAACAAGCAGGCAAAGCAGATCGGCGCGGGCAGTGAACTGAACAAGATCGCGTCGCGGCTGGAAGCCATCGACGAGGATGGCTTGAAGTTGGAAGGCGAGCTGGACGACGCCGAGCAGCAGTTTGTCGCCTTCGACGAAAAGGTGGAGGAAACGGACCGCAAGATCGCGACGGCACTACAGAAGGGCGACAAGGAGAAGCTCCAGAAGGACCTGGAGCTGGCCCTACGCAAGATCAAGCATCTCGACGACCAGCTTACCGCTGCCAATAAGGAGCATAGCGCGCTGTTCCGGGGGCAATATGTCGCCACCGATTTACTGTCGCCGGTGCTCGACCGCGCTTTCGGCAAGCTCGAAGAACTGCACGACCAAGGCAAGATCCCCAATACGACCATCCCCGTTCTTGAAGATCGGCTCTCGGCGGAACTTTGCATCTGCGGCGAGACCCTGAAGCCGGGCGAACCGGACGGCCAGCGGCGGCGTGAGCATGTCCAGAGGCTGATTGACGACAGCAAGCGAGTCGACGAAATCCAGGAAATCATCACCGATCTCTATTACGGCGCGAAATCGCTCCGTCCTGTCTCAGATGCCGGCAGTCGCTGGCGGGAGGAATACGGCAAAATCGTGAAGAGCCGCGACGGCCTGCAGGTTTTGAGCGACGAGGCCGGCCGGGAGTTTCGCGCTCTGGAATTGCAGTTAGATGCGCTACGCGATACTGACATCCAGGGGCTACGCGAGGCGCGCCGCCAATACAAGGATCAACGCGACCGCTCCCTGTCCAAACAGTCGTCCCTCGGGACGCAGCTCGCGGGTTTGCGGCGCGAGCAAGAAGTTCTGAAGCACGAGCGAGATCGGCTGCTGCGCGAGCAGGAGAAGGGCGCGCGCATTATCGCAGAGCTTGAAGTGACCCAGGACGTAACTCGAGTTCTGCAAAGCGCGTACGAGCGGATCACCCATGATGAGCTAAAAAAGGTCAGCGACCTGATGAACTCCATATTCCTAGAGATGATCGGCGCCGATCCTGAGCAGGGTGCCATCATCAGACGTGCGGAGATCAGCCCTGATTTCGACATTATTGTCTACGGCCCAAATGACCGGACCCTGAATCCGGACCGCGACCTAAACGGCGCATCCCGACGCGCGTTGACACTGGCCTTCATTCTTGCGCTCACGAAGGTGAGCGAGGTCGAGGCCCCGAACGTCATCGACACACCGCTTGGAATGACGAGCGGTTACGTAAAGCGCTCCATCCTTCGCACTGCCGTGAGGGAAAGCGCCCAGCTCGTACTCCTCTTGACTCATGACGAGATTGCCGGCTGCGAGGACATCATCGGTGAGGCAGCCGGTGTCGTGTTGACCCTGACCAACCCAGCGCATTATCCGAAAATGCTCGTCAACGACCCGCATGTAGCGGAGCGCAAGGTTCTGCGCTGTGAATGCGACCATCGGCACGCTTGCCGCCTCTGTCAGCGGAGGACAGACGCGGAGGCCGCGCTGGGAGTTGCGACGTAGGAGGCTTAAATGGCAGACCGGTATTTCAATCCTTTTCAAGCAATCGACATCAACGTCCCAGTGGATCTGCACGAGGCGTTCACGCGTTACTGCCAGACCGGTGGAAATGCCGTGATCGATCAGAGCCCTTTCCCCCGCATGGTCGATCTGTGGTTCCTCGCCGTTTGTGTCGCTGCCCGTCTCAATCTGGAGCCAGTCGATACCGCACAATACGAGACCCGCAAGATCATCGACGGGTCAATTTTCGGTAGTGACCCATGGCGCGTCCATACGCTCATGCTCATTGCTATCGGCAAGACCGGCGACGTCCAGATCGTTTCAGAGCCACGCAAAATGATGTCAATTGCCAGCGCCCTCGCCGTGGCAGGCTTGCCGAAAGTAAACGAAATGCTCAAAAACGGCAACGCCGAACCGATTTGGAATCTGTCGGACGCCATCGATACCGCGCTGCGAAGCCCGGCAAGAATCGCATGATTCCGCCTGCCTCTTTGACGATGCCCTTGCCGATGCGGCCTCTATTTCAGCTGTGGCGGCAGCTTAGCGGCATCGTTGTCCAGCTCGCGCCGGTATCGTCCCAGAAGCGTCGCGTCAGTCATTCTCGAGGCATTAACCATGTAAAGCAATAATTCGCGGACTGTTACCTTATGCGCGTTAGATATAGTCCGAGTGCTCTTGTCCCACATAATTCCGGCGTATGGTTGACCAGTTAGATCCCGAGGCAGCTTACAAGCCAATTGCACGGCCGCCGAGAGCGACATATCCGTGGTCAGGCGGGAAATGATCCTTGTAAAAATCTCTAGACCGATTGGGCGGAATAGAACGCTCCCGCCGTGATTGCCCCTGTACTTGTTGACAATTGGCCCCGTAATCGTCGCCCTAAAGAACTCATGTAGCTCAGTTGCGTGCTGGTCAAGGAATGAGAAATATTGAGCCGCCAGCATAAAATATTTATCCAGTTCTCCGTTTGGGGGCCGTACCCGCTGCAGTTCGCCTTTCGGCTTTCGTAAACCCGTATCGCCGTGGCTAAATAGAATACTAAGCACGTCGTAGAGACTTCCAATCGTCGTTAGGCTTTCCGTATTTGCAACTGGCATATTGTTGCTTGCCACGAAAGCTAATTTGCTTCCTCTAAAATACCCTGTCTCCTCGATGAGCCATCGGACAGTGATGGCCATGACATCATCCTCGTCGAGTGCGATAATGTCGCCCTTCGATACAGGACGCGCCGTTTTATTGAGGGTAGTGAATAGGCGTCGAGTGCGCTGCATTCCTTTCGCGGTCGCGTCGTGAGCGACAAAAATGACTGATAGCTCGTCGTATGGGTCCTGGTCGATCCCATCCTTGATCGCTTTCTTGATGCCGGCAAGGCGGTGCTGGCCGTCTAATGCGAAGAGCCTTTCATTGCCGTGGAGCGTGAGGAAGCCGACGGATGCAACTGTGTCGTCTGTCAAGCCGGCGAGGTCCTTCTCGGTGTTCCTGCTCTTTACGTCCGACAGGGCGTGCCAATTGGGTCGGCCACCGTATGTAGCGATGACGAGGGAATTAAAAAAGCGCTCGTCCTGCTTTTCAAGATATTGTGCGATCTGAGCGCTCCGACCCGCAGTAAGTTGGCGTTGAATCATGTCAGAGAGCTGTTTGCTCTTATGTACCTCTTCCGCAAAGTGTACGCGCTGCGCCAGCTCGCGAAGGTTCATAAGACATGAATAGAACACCCAGGTCCCCATGACGCCACGCAAGGCCGGCAGAATGATCTGGTCAGTCTTGGCGGTCATCGAAATGCCCTCCTTTTGGCTCTCGTTCCGGCTTCGAGGTCACCTTCAGCGAAGGGCAGCATCAATGCCGTGTTGAGCTGTCGCTCAAGGGTCAAGAGATGATCGTTAGGAACATCGTCCTCAATCGGCGCGAAGAAGAATTTAAGCACGGTGTGCCAATCTCCGATCATGCGTGCAATGCGGGGCCGCTTGATCACCTTTTTGCCGTTCAGATAATCACGGTACCGCGCCCGGAGCGACCGCTGCGAGTCTCGGCCTGCAATGCCAATGTAGAGAATATACCCGTGAGGCGGCAGAATGGGGCTGGGGTGGTGCACGGCGAATGCATAGATTCCCCGCTTATCGTTCGGGATCTTTGCGACTTCTTCCTCTCCGTACTTTACGCATTTCCCACGCCAGCGCGGCCAAAACGTATTCCGCGGCAGCGATGTTCTTAGGCGTCAACGTTATGGGGATGGTATACCGTCCAACCTCGTCGTGCGCCTTGTTTGCGAAATCGAGTATTGCGTCAAGCTTCATATTGTCAGCGCCCGAACGGTACATGCCTATTTATGACAGGCTAGGCACACCTTTGCCTTGCCGTATAAATCGTCGATGTCGAGAGGCTCATGATCAGTTCGCAATGGATTCGGTTGACTCTTGGAGCGAAGGCGGTCGAGGCGCCGGGCGTGATCCCGTTTGATCTGCTCGATCCGGTCAGGCTGCGCTAGCTCGTCAAGGGACTCGCCCTGGCTCCACGTAAACGGAGAGCCGTGAGCCAGGGCACTCTTCTCGTATGCCTTTGCCTGTTCGAAGGCATCCGGATGCTGCTCGCGCAGACGCACCCATTCAATCTTCTGTTGAAAAAAACAGAAGGTGCAGCCACTTCGCGTGCGCCAGGCGTAATATTTAGGGAGGCCTAGACCGGATGCATCCAAAATGTCTAGAACGCCCGCCTTGTCGATGCCAGCTTCTTTGAAAGGAAGCTTTATAACCAGCTTGCCGTGCTTCGAGCTGTACCCCTCTCGATATTCTTCGTCAGCGCGGATGGCAACGTAGCTAAAAACGTTGACGCCATTGTCAAGCATTGGGCGAAGCCACTGCTCGAAGGGGCGAAGTTTGAGTTGCTTGGTGCACCACCGCGTCTGTGGTGATGGCAAGAAAGTGTTGTATTGCTTCAACCAAAAATCGAAATTGCGATCTGGATTCAGTTTGAGGATCTCTTTGCCGAGGAACCCCTCCAGTCTGCCGAGGAATTCATAGACCTCCGGCAATTCCTTTCCGGTATCGGTGAAGAAGTACTCGATATTGAGTTCGGGATGGTGCTGGCGCATGTAGATGGCAAGGGCTGCACTGTCCCTTCCGCCGGACAGCCCGAGAACATGCTTCTCGCGCGGCTCATCCGGGATTGCCGACTCCGAGACCCTGCAATCCAGGAAGCGGCGTGGGCTTTCGGTCGCGCTATTCATGATCGACGGCCTTGCGATTGCCATTGCGTGCCGCCGGGTGCATTGGCTGCATATAGCGGACGCTAAGTTCCGCTAACGCAGCAAGAACAATGTTTTTGCGTGTGGCGTCTGATTTATCCAGCGCTGCAGCTATGCGGACGATCAGTTCGTTGACCGCGCCGCGATCGCCGTCGGCGATAGAAAACTCCTCATGCATTGGGGTCGGCCGCCCCTCCCTGCCGATTACGAGCCCAATTGCCTGTCGCTTCTCAGGGCGACCCTTTACGCGCGCGAATGTCTCTGCACGCAAGAACTTCTGCGACATGTCGGCAATTTCAATTGTGGCGCGGTCAAGATCCGGATCAACCCAATCGCGAGCGGGTTTGTTGGTGGCGAGACTCAAGATGCTTTCGAGACCGGTGTCGCTTCCATCGAAATGCGAGAGGCGGCCAACAAACGCGTCGAGCCGAAAATCACCGGCGAGCTGCGCGATGTTCACAGCGCGCGCCCTAAGTTCGGCGAGCGATTGAGGCGAAATATTTGGAACTTGAAGCTCGGAAAGCAAAACGTCGCGAAGGCGACGAAGCATTGACGGATACGCCAGAACCAACTCTTGCAGTCCGTCGTGAACCCCCGTGACAAGGCGGTCAAGATCCTCGTCGGTGGCGAGCGCTGCATCGCTTCCGAGAATACGTGGTATGTCGTCAAAAAGGAATTTGTTGGGGTCGTTCGCGCGCTTGAAAAGCTCGCGGACCTGGACGGCATTGGCGGAGAGACGCGTCGTCCGTTTGGTCCAAGGTGGCAATTGCTGATGAATCGAAACCAACCCGCGCGCGACATCGATAGGCTCAAGGTGAACGAGCGCATTGCCCTGGTCGAGGGATCGTACGATCTCAGCCATTCCGGACAACAACCGTCGCGCCACGTCTGACATGTCCATCCAGCGCAGCTGGATAATACCAGCGTCTTTGGCCATGTACTGCACATCGACATCGTCGAAGCGAGCGCGAAAAATGCCTTCTCGATAGACTGCAATGCTGTTGCGTTGGGAGAGGATGAAGGCAACGGCCAGTACTGGCATCAAGCCTTCCTTAACGCCGAAGGGCGGCTTGCGCCACAAGCCATAAAGCTCCGCCACTGGGATCGTGCGCTTGCTGTTTTTTCTCAAATGGTCTGATGCAGTGCTCCAGAGCGGCACAAGCCGATGGCGATCATCCTGACGCTTCGACGGTGACACAAACTGCCATCGATCACACTGTCGCGCATAAAGACCTGTGGCTTCGAGAAGCGACGCAAATAGGCCACCTTCTGCCGGAAATCCTTCTATGCCAAGCCGTTGTTGACCGTCATTGAGCACCATGCATTTAAGCAACTCGTTCTGCGCGGCGATTGCGTTGCTCGATGGTTTCTGGCGGTTCAGCAGCTCATTGTGAAGTCGGGGACACTGCTCGAACCGCTTGTCGGCCAATTCTGAGGCCAGACTGTTCAGGTCGGCCTGCCGGTAAGTTCTCGGTTGCCGCTGCCATTGTCGATACCAGACAGCGCCATCCAGTGCCGAGCGCAACTCCATCTCAAGCTGGCTCTGCAAAGCGGCAAGCCGGGCGTCCACCTCGCGGCGGGCCACTGAATCGCCCGCGAGTTCAGGATTGTCGTGACTGACGCGCTCCAATGCGAAAAGCTCGCGTACGATGTCAACGATCGACCAAGAGCGTTTTGACAATCCGATGACGACATCCCAATCCTGAATGCACTTAGCTGCTTCATGACAGAGGTCGGCGGCAACGCGCTCGTTTTCGCCGTCAGTCGGTATCGCCAGAACAAATTGGCCGATGGCTCCGCTTGCTGGGCGGTAGCTCGCCGAGACTTCCGCGAGGTCATGGACGCGCGCGAGATTGACATCAAACCACCGGAGCGCTCCGGTATCGTGATAATGGCGCTTGGCGAGAATTGGCTGGAGGCCGACAAGCGTCTTGAATTTCGCAATGTCGAGGCCTTCCGCTTCCGCCAGAGCCGATCTGACGGCCTGATCTATGTCGAAATCGCTGCCCGCATAGATCGAATAGGCTTCCAGGAACTTTTTGAAGATGATGAAAGACCAGTTCTTGAGCTGGTCGAGCGCCTTCTTTAGCGTACGTTCGGAAAGCTCTGGAAAACAGGCGCACAAAAGTTCATAGCTGGGTGCAAGACCGGAGCGTTCTTTGAGAAGATCGAGGACGGCGATTGTTCGGAGCAGCTTGAGATGCAAGTCGTCGCCGCCGATCGACTCGCACCGCTCAAGAGCCTCTGCCGCCAAAGCCCAGCGATGACCGTCGGGGGACGCGAGAATGGAGGGCTCTAGATTAACCCGCAGATAATCCCAAAGGCGTTCGGGGCCGTACAGATCGTGCTCATCTGCGCGCCGGAGAAAATCCTGAAACCCGTGCGGCTCGGCGGAATTAAGGAAGCCGAAAATGCTGCGCTGGTTTTGTCCGAAACGCCGGCGGGAAATAGGCCCAAGGAGGCAGCCGACAACCGGGTGCAACGGCCAGCATGCTTCCAGCATAAGCGCGAGTCGTTCGCGATCGGCAGGCCGCTCGCGATGAACGAGCCCCGCCACGGTCCGGGCCAAAAAACTCGGCAACTTCGGCTTATGGTAGCTTTCAATCGCGCGGGAAATCAGATCGATCTGCTCCTCACCTGCGGTGTTCACGGGGAGATCGACGAAACGCCCCTGGATCTTCGCCCACTCATCGCGCACCTGGTGAGAAAGGCGGTGGGCGTATTCTTCGAAAGCCTGATGCAGCGCGCCTACGATAATTAAACGTCCTTCGCTTCGCGAAGCGGCCTCTGCGAGCTGCTGGAAGAGATAGATATCTGTGCCATCTTGAGCGGCGCCTTCGAGGAATTTCCCCATCTCGTCGATGAAAATGACAAGACCGCCATGAGCTTTCGGGTTGCACCGCGCTACATCAAGAAGAGCAGCAATCAGTTGGGGTTCCATCCAGCCGCCGCGCGGCTTGCGTTCCACGAGTCCGGCCGCCTCGACCGCCTCGCCGATGACTCGGACCGGGTTATCGCGACGCCCGACCATGGGAAGGATGCGCCATCCGCGCGCACCGGGCGGCAAGGCGTCCCACAACGCCTCCGAGACTTTGCGCCCAAACGCCTTGGAGGCCTGCGCACGCAAATCCGCCCTGCCGTTGAGCAAGGCACCGAGCGCAATGATCAAGCTCGATTTGCCGCTGCCGTAGGGGCCGGTCCACGTAAAGGCGCCCTGCCGATTCTCCGCGACGTGCCGCGCCATCGTCATCACGACGTCTGCCGATGATTGGGGGCAGATGAAACCCTCTAGGGCAGCAGAATCGCCATGATCCGAGTCAATGCGGATTGACCGCTGAAAGCGGCGCGCGATGCGTATATGGTCGATGAGTGCCATTACGCTACCTTGTGATTCCCGTCGCCGGCATAATCTATTTCGACGAAGCTCAACAATTGGTCGAAAGCGAGTCTGGCGTCGCGCATCACCTGTTTAAGGCCAGCGGTTTCGGACCACCGGAGAACGCCGCCGCTAACGTCATCGAGCGCCGCTAGTCGGTCCGCGACGTCGTTCTCATCGAGGAGAAAAACGCGGCCCGGGCCGCCCGGCTCGTGGGCGATGGCCTCAAACGACAGGGTCATGGCCTTGGAATAGCGAGACCAAAAATCGAGCAACGCATAGATGAACACGCCAGCGCCCAAAGTGGATTTGGAACCGCGTACAAATCGGAACGTGTCGCGCTTGCCGACCGGCTTGATTAAACCCAATTCGGTCAGGGGAGACTCGAGCGCGTCTTCATGGCCTTCTTCGCCGGAAAGCTGCTTGGCGACATACGTGCGCACAAAGCAGGCAACGTCGTTCTTAATCGTGATCGCGGCGACACGGGACCAACTACGCTCCTTCGCCAGCCTTTCGATTCCCTTGACGAGGAGGTCACGCTCGAAAATCAGGGCCGGATAGTGATTGAAAGCCCAAAACCAAGTTGTCTTGTCCGGTCGCGCCGCCAACTGCCAATGGAGCAGCCATAGTGTCGCCGGATGTTCCATGAAGGGATCTAGCCCTCGGGAACCAAACAACTTTCTACCAAGCTCGGTGGTCGTGATCGTCGGCGATCCTTGCGAGTCGGCGGTGACGCCGGCAGCATTCGCCCAATGACGCATCGAACTGACCATGTTCTTGCCGACGCCGAATCGCGCGATCGCATCGTCAGCGAGGAAAACGGACTTGTTGTCAGCCTCCGAATCGCTGTCTTGAACAGCGTCAAAGGCCTTTTTGATCCAGCCGTAGCGCAGCGGAAATGTCTCATGTCCCGAGAACTGCGGGCGATAGCCGTCTTGAAATAGGGGACCTCGCGGCATTGTGGCTGGATGCCTCCTCCAGGCTGACTTTAGTACGGGTCTCGTGGTACAGTCAACGAGAATCTGGAGGCACGCTCCAGGGAGCGACGGCCCATGCGAGTTGGAACCACCATCTACCTCGATCACCAAGCAACGACACCCACGGACTCGCGTGTTCTCGAAGCAATGTCGCCGTATTTTACGAGCGCGTTCGGGAATCCGCACTCAGCGGATCACGTCGTCGGATGGAGATCGGCCCGTGCCGTCGAAGAAGCCGCTTCGGTCCTAGCCCTCGTTGTGGGAGCAGATGCGGACGAAATCGTATTCACCTCCGGCGCGACGGAAGCGAACAATCTCGCTCTCTTGGGGTTTGCGCGCCGTTCCAAAGAAAAGTTGCGTCGCCGCATCCTGTGCAGCGCTATTGAGCATAAGAGTGTCCTTGCAGCAGGCAAAGCATTGCATAACTTATTAGGCTATCAGCTTGAGCTGATACCAGTTGATCGAAATGGCCACATTATACTATCAGACCTCATCTCATCGCTCAGCGATGACGTTCTTCTTGTTTCGGTCATGCTGGTTAACAACGAGATAGGTACAATTCAGGATATACCGCGGATCGCCGCCGCGACCGCACAGGTAGGCGCCGTGTTTCATTGTGATGCTAGCCAGGCACCGTGTGCGATAGATGATCTCCATGTAATTGCGCCGCGCGCTGATCTGTTAAGCCTATCGGCGCACAAAATGTATGGCCCTCAAGGCATAGGCGCTTTAGTAATCAGGCGTGAGCTGCAAGACCAAATAGAACCATTGATATACGGTGGCGGGCAACAAAACAATCTGCGCTCGGGGACAACGCCCGTTGCGCTGTGCGTCGGCATGGCGCGTGCAGCGGAGCTGCTCGGCCAACCGGAAGCCCATCAAGAACGAGCCAGAATTAAAATACTTCGAGACAAACTTATAAATCAGCTAATTGAGTTATCGTGGCCGGTTGAATTAAATGGGTGCCCAACGAATCGTCACCCGGGGAATGCAAGCATTCGTTTCGTCGGGTTGTCGGCGCATGAAATCCTGGGTGCATTGCAGCCATACGTTGCCGCATCGACCGGTTCAGCCTGCACCTCAGGAATTCCGGAACCGTCACACGTCTTGCGTGCAATCGGCCTAACAGATGCTGAGGCAGATGCATCGATTAGGTTCAGTCTCGGCCGCAATACCGAAGCCGCTGATATTGATGAGGCTGTAGCTCATATTGCGCGTGCCATCTCAACTCTACCCGCCTCGCGATGCTCTTGAAACAGTGCGTTCAGCATAATAGCGAGGATCGCACTCCTCCGGCCGCCCTTCGTGCAAGAGCGTGCATTACTTTTTCAATCGGAAAGCGTCGACGTAATTGGCCCCGCACCCAAACCGGTCCCGTTCGGACTGACTCAACCGGCCGCCGTTGCGGTGAATACTCCGTGCCGGAGCGCTCCCGGAACCGGATGGGTCTGCTCCGTGGTCAGGCTTGATTTGGCGGGTCAGATCTATTCTCCCTCTAGTCGCCACAACCTTTAAGAGACCTGATCGGGATGACCCACAAAAACTGATAAAGCCCTGCTGGAGCTGACCTCCTCCCCGAAAACAGGTCCAGGGATAATGTGAGTTCCTGCCCATGAGGAGGGACCCACGATGCGCAAGAGCAAGTTCACCGAGGAACAGATCATCGGTGTGTTGAAGGAGGTCGAGGCCGGCGGCAAGCCGAAAGAGGCTTGCCGTCGGCTCGGCGTGAGCGAGCAGACGCTGTACCGCTGGAAGGCAAAGTACGGCGGCCTGGAGGTGAGCGAGGCGAAGCGGCTTCGTCACCTGGAAGAAGAGAACCGCGAGTTGAAGCACCTGGTAGCCGAGCTGATGCTGGACGTGAAAGGACTTCGGCTGGTGCTGTCAAAAAAATTCTGAGGCCCGAAGCCCGGCGGGCAGCCGTGAGGCTGCTCGCCGAGCAGTTGGAGTTGAGTGAGCGGAGGGCCTGCCGGGTGATCCCGGCCCATCGATCGAGTCAACGCTACCGGGCCAAGGCGGAAGCGGCGCCGGGGCTCAAGGAGCGCCTGCTGGAACTGGCGGCGGAGCGGC